>JAGCAG010000037.1 GCA_017652785.1 Paludibacteraceae bacterium
AACCATCTTTAAGCATATGCATATATTTTAGCAATGCTGAATAATCGTGTTTCTTTCGCATAAAATAAACCCCAAAGTTTTTTGTCCAAACTTTGGGGTTCACTTCATTGTCAATCCTTTTTTTTATTCAAAGTTTTCGACACTTATTTTACAATTGATTGGAATGTTTCATTTCCAAACAAACTTTCAAATTCAATATCTTTTGCTGCATATTGTTTCCAATTAGCATCCAATTCAACAGCTTTTTTCAAATTTTCGAATACAGAATTGCTATCGTTTACACGAGCACTAACAACAGCTAAAAGATAATATGTTTTTGCACAAGGATTAGCAACTTGAGAAAGTGCAGTACGAGCAGCATTGTAATCTGCAACAAGAAGTTTTGCCAAACCTTCGTTATTGCTAAATTGTCCGTTAAGAACTTCAACAGCTTTTTGGTATTCACCTTTCTTAATCAACAAAGCTCCTTGAGCACTTTCCAAACCTTCGCCTACGTTAGCTGATTTTCCAAAACTTTCTTCTGCAGCAGTCAAATTATTGTTAGCCAAAGCACACAAACCAGCATTGAAGTTTGCAATAGGCTCATCACCTTTCAATTCTACAGCTTTAGTGAAAGCACGTTCTGCATCAGCAAATTTGCCTTGTTTATAAAGAGCTACACCCAAATTGTTTTGAGCTCTCCAATCCATATTGTTTCTTTCAATATTTTGATTGTAGATTGCAATTTGTTGATCAAGATCTTCATACAAAGTAGCAGCATAAAGCAATTCTTCATAAGAAAGTGCTTGACTATCATTTTGAACCAATTCTTTGATTTCTTCATCAGATTTACCAATAACATCAACAGACAAAGTCATTTTTGAACGACGAAGTTGAGGAAGAATTTCATCAGCAATAGCTTTGTAAACAGCAGAAATGTTTTTGATTTCACGTTCACGTTCTTCTGGATCTTCGTACATCGAAAGAATTCGCAAGATTACTTCTTTATCATCAATTTCCGATTCTTGCATCAAAGTTTGGAATCCATCCCAATCTTCTGCACTGAGTTTATTACTCAAAGCAACTTCAGTTTTCAACTTTTTAATTTGACGATTGATGTATTTTGTAGTTTCTTTATCACGACGAGAAGCCAAAGATTCATTCAATTTCAAACATCCATCAGGAGATGCATAAGAAGAGATTTCCAAACCTTTGATCTCTTGATTTTGAGCATCTTTTGCTTCGTCTATTTTATTAATCAAAGTAGCCAAAGCTTCTGACGACAATTCAGAAGAACGCAAATTAGATTGTTGAATCAAGAAACGGATTTCTGCTTCTTTCTTTTCTGTAATTACACGTTGGAAATTGTTAGGAGCAACTGCAGGTTTCAATGCTTGGAAATTCACCAATTCCGATGTTGCCATAATGCCTTTTCCAATTGTTACATAACCCAAATCATACTCTTTGTCTTTTACCGTTGCAACACATTTCAAAATCAAATCTGCTTGCAAGAATTTTTCATTGTAATCAAAAGCAGAGATGAAGCTGTAAGGACCACCCACTTTGTATTTTACAACTTCATTGTTATCAGTAACTTTTTCTCCTTGATAAACAACTGTTTCTGTAAACAATGTATCAGTTGCTGTAGCCAAAGCTGGAGTAACTGTCAACACCATTTTCTTTTTGAAATACTTAACAGGATAGTTTACTTTAACTTCTACTCTTACTTTAGAAGCGTGACTTTCCAATGGAGAAGGTACAATAGTAACCCACTCGTCAGCAATACTTTGTGGTTTTCCACAACCACTGACCACAAATGCCAGTGCCAAACAAGCTGATAAACCAGCAATCAAATGTTTTCTCATTCTTTAAAAAATTAAATTAACAAAATATTCAAAAATCAAAATTATCGGCAAATATAAGAAGTATTGGTTAAACAAATAACTATTTTTGCAAAAAAAACACACACAAACTCACATTTTTTAGATTGTTTCTGCGTATGAGATATTTTTTTTCTTTTCGAAAAATATTTAACCTTTTTCGCATACTAATCTCTTTCTTTTTTTCTTTAATCTACAAAAAAGAATTCCTAATTAAACATATGCCCTATTTTCTTTCTTTTGAAAGTTTTGCAGGTTGCAATTTAAGATGTGCTGAGTGTCCTATGGGGAACATGCAAATTCAAAGGAATGCCAAAGAATTGCCCTTCTCTATTTTCAAAAAAGTGATTGATGAAACTCACCATTTTTTATGTTGTGCAATGCTTTACTTCCAAGGAGAACCTTTTTTGAGTAAGAACATATTTGAAATGATTCGCTATGCGAACGAAAAAAAAATCTATACTATAATCTCTACAAACGCTCAACTTATTGACAAAGAAAAAGCAAAAAAAATTATTGAATCAGGTCTAAACAAAATCATTATTTCCATTGACGGAGTAGACCAAAGTACCTACGAAAAGTATCGCAAAGGCGGAAATCTTCAGAAAGCAATCGATTCAATACGCTACATAAAAGAAGAAAGAAAAAAAAGTAAAACTCCTTTGATTGAAGTTCAATTTATTGTTTTTAGGCACAATGAACATCAAATAAAAGAGATAAAAAAACAGGGAATAGAATGGGGAGCAGATGTGGTTTCTATTAAAACAGCTCAAATTTATGACTTCAACAAAAAAGAAGAACTTATTCCTAAAAACAAAAAGTTCAGTCGTTATATAAAAATCGAGAACGAATGGCAACTCAAAAAGAAGCAAAACAACAGATGTTTTCGCATTTTTGGTGGGGCAGTAATCGCTGCCGACGGCAATGTTCTACCTTGTTGTTACGACAAATCGTCAACTCACACAATGGGAAATGTATTCAATGAAAATTTTAAAAACATTTGGCAAGGAGAACAATTTACTGAATTCAGGAAACAAGTTTTTTACAATAGAAAACAGTTTGAAATCTGCAAGAACTGTAATGAATAATTAGAAAATCTGCTTGTTTCTAATTCGCCATTCTTTCGGATAAAGATTATTAGAGCGATTTCCTAAATTCTTAACCCAACCCAAAGGAACATTTTGATAAGAAATCAAAACAAAACCTTTTTCGGAATTAATTGAGATATTCTCTTTTTGCAAAAAACGTATAGCAATTTCTTTATCTACATCGCAAACATTTATTTGAGTTAAATCTATTGATTTACTTAACGCAAGTCCCGACTGGGGAAGAAAATCTCTCCCTTTTTGCTGAGCAAACTCAATACCTGCATGCAAAATGGTATTATTTTTAGCAAAATTCTGCACCAAAATGTCCATATCTTTCGGTACTGCATAAAGAATATCTTGAAGAGAAAAAATTGTGAATTGATCGTCTTTCTTTAAATATTTCAACAATTCTTTATTGTTATTAACTTTCGGAAAATTCAATGACTTCAATTTAATAGTTTTTTCAAAAGTTTTCTTTCTCAAAGCACTGATAAAAAAGCCCTCTCCTTTAGTTCTATGAGGAAAAAATCTACAACCATACTCATTTTGAAAAATATTCCATTTTGGCTCACATTTCACCGATAATATTTCTGCAGAAAACGTATCTTTCAACCATTGAATATTCTCTTCATTTTCGCTCCGATTATACGTGCAAGTGCTATAAACCAAAATCCCATCTTCTTTTAATGTACCCCATATTTTCGACAAAATATCTCGCTGACGAAACACACAATTCTCTACATTTTTTAGCGACCATTCATCAATTGAATTTGGATCTTTACGAAACATCCCCTCTCCAGAACAAGGAGCATCTACCAGAATAAAATCAAATAATCCTTGATATCGTTCAAAATCGGCAGGAGCATTGTTTGTCACAATGCAATTCTCATTCCCCCATTTTTGTATATTTTCAGATAATATGTATGCTCTTTGACGATTGATTTCATTAGAAATCAAAACACTACCTTGTGGCAACAAATCTATCAAATGAGTTGATTTTCCTCCTGGAGCAGCGCACAAGTCAAGAGCAACAACTTGCTGTTTTACAAACTGTTTTACAATTTGTTCCAAAAACATTGACGAGGCCTCTTGAACATAGTAAACTCCTGAATGAAAAAGCGGATCAAAAGTAAAAGAAGGGCGCTCTTCAAGATAAAAAGCCGTTTCGCACCAAGCTACTTTTTCAAAACTTGGAGAAGTTGGAATCTCAATTTTATTATTATACCGAATAGATGTCGGTGCAGAAGAATTCAACGCAGAATCGAAACTACCCCACTCTTCACCAAGCAATTCTTTTGTTGCACGAATAAAATCAATAGGAAGATTCATCTCAAAAACGTTAATCTTTTGACGAGATAACCTCGATTATCTTTTCCAAATCAAAATAGACTTTTTTTATTGGCGTTGAATAAAAACGTATCCTCTTGTTGTTTTTATAAATAAAACCAACTTCCGATATGTAAATATCATCGTCTTGAATGTTATAAGAGGGAACAAAATCAAATTTTTTTCTCCAATTTGCCTTAAAATCTTTTGAAATTTCCCTTGGGATAGCAACAAAAAACGAATCTAATTGTTCCGAATAACCTTTAAACCCAAATAAATTCATATCATAATTACCCAGCATAAATGGTTTTAATGGGAGAAAAGACTTTTTAGCATTGATAAAAACTTTTTGTGCTTCATCTTTTATAGAATCGGTTACCATTACCGATTTTCCATATTTTTTTTGAGCATAAAAAGGAACAAACACCGAAAAAAAATGATATTTTTTCAATTCTTTGACGGCATCAGCATTATTTTGTTTTTGAGCCTCTTTGTACCAAAAATAAGCCTCCTTAAAATCCATTTCTGTCCCTATTCCATTTTCGTAACAAGAAGCTAGTTCATATTGAGCTATATCATAATTTCTTTGTGCCGACTTTTTAAAAAATCGCAATGCAACATCGTAATTTTGCTTTGTCCCAAAACCATTTTTATAACAAAGACCTACGTAATATTCTGCCCAAGGATGACCGTTTCCTGTGTTATTCTTGTTCGATGCCAAAGAGAACCATTCCAATGCCTTACTATAATCGCGTTTAACTCCTTTGCCCTCGTAATGCATCAAACCAATATAAAACTGAGACAACTCATCATTGCCTTCAGATCCATTTTGAAAACATTTCATCGCATTGTCAAAATCTTGTTTTATTCCCTGACCATTGAGATAACATTCCCCCATTTTTGTCCAAGCTGACGCATTCCCTTTTGTCGCCGATTTCCTAAAATAATAAAACGCCTTTGGATAATCTATCGGAGTGCCATCGCCATAATAATAGCATGTTGCCAAATTGAATTCTCCCCAAGCATTTTCATTTGCTGCCGATTGAGAAAAATACTCCAATGCTTTTTGCAAATCCTTTTCCGTTCCAATACCTTGACTATAACATAATCCTAAATAATTTTGCGCATCAGAATGATTTTGGATAGCAGCCTCGTAGAACCAATGGAATGCTCGTTCTGGATTTTTATCAGTACCCTCCCCTGTCAAAAAACGATAACCCAAAAGAAACTGCGACCGTACATCTCCTTGAGCAGCTTTAGTAGCTAAATCCTCATTGCTTTGAGAAAAAGCAACACACGAAAAAAAGATAAAAAAACAGAAAAGGAACTTTTTTTTCATTGTTTCATTTTTTTAATTCAATCTATTTTGTTTTGCTTCCTCGTAGGATAGCAAGGTTGGTTGCTGCTGAGTTTGTTGCAGAGTTTTGTATTCTTCATAGATTCCATTGATAAACTCCCGATTTTTGTTCACCAACTGAACTACAGCAAAGCAATTCTGCGAAGCATCTTTCACATGAATTACCGGAGCAGAATAGCAAGGTGCTATTTTAACCGCAGTATGAATTTTAGAAGTTGTTGCTCCTCCAACAACCAAAGGAGTTTTCAGACTTTTTTTCTCCATTAACCTTGCCACATTACACATTTCTTCAAGAGAAGGAGTTATCAAACCACTTAGGCACACAACATCAACATTCTCAGAAATCGCCTTTTCTACAATAGTTTCAGAATCGACCATCACACCCAAATCGATAACATCAAAATTGTTGCAAGCAAGCACCACACTCACAATATTTTTACCAATATCGTGAACATCACCTTTCACTGTGGCAACAAGCACTTTTCCTGCCTTTGTTTGAGAATTTTGTCGTTGTTGTTCTATAATCGGCTGCAAAAAGGCAACTGCTTTTTTCATTGTTCGTGCAGTTTTTACCACTTGTGGCAAAAACATTTTCCCCTCACCAAATAACTTTCCGACTTGGTTCATCGAATTCATCAATGGTTTTTCAATAATTTCAATTGCTGTTGGATATTTTTTCAATGCTTCGCTTAGGTCTTCTTCCAAAAAATCGCCTACACCATGCATCAATGAGTACTCCAACCGATTCTCTAACAATTCTTTGCGCCACACCAACGTTGAAGTTTCTTTCTTCAGTTCCGTATTTTGCATTTTCTGCGCAAAAGAAATTAAAGCATCAGCCGCATCTTTATGTCTATTAAGCACTGCATCTTCTACCACTCGCAACAAATCTGCAGGAATTTCTTCGTACACTTGCAACAGTCCAGCATTTACAATGCCCATATCCAAACCATTTTTTATGGCATGATAAAGAAAAACCGAATGCATTGCTTCTCGAACAACACTATTCCCTCTAAAAGCAAAAGAGAGATTACTAATTCCTCCCGAAACCTTGGCAAAAGGAAGATTTTCTTTTATCCATTTCGTAGCTCGAATAAAATCTACAGCATAATTGTTGTGTTCTTCTATGCCAGTTGCTATTGTTAATATATTCGGATCAAAAATAATGTCTTGTGGAGGAAAATGAACTTGCTCCGTCAATAAACGATAAGCACGTGAACATATTTCTATTTTTCGATCAAAAGTATCGGCCTGACCTTTCTCGTCGAAAGCCATAACAACAACCGCAGCCCCAAGAAGACGAATTTCTTGTGCATATTCTAAGAATTTTTCCTCTCCCTCCTTTAAACTTATAGAGTTTACAATGCTTTTTCCTTGCACACACTTCAAACCCTTAAGCACCACATCCCATTGGGAAGAATCTATCATCAAAGGAACTCGAGCAATTTCTGGTTCACTTGCCAAAAGATTTAGAAAAATCTCCATCTCGACAGAAGCATCAAGCATTGCATCATCCATGTTGATATCAATAATTTGTGCTCCATCTTCCACTTGTTGACGAGCAATAGAAAGTGCCTCTTCGTAGTTTTTCTCCTTGATTAGTCGCAAAAACTTACGAGAACCTGCCACATTACACCTTTCGCCTATATTTATAAATCGAGCTTTGGTCATTTCTCTAACTTTCATAGAATAGTTGCAAATATAAAAAATAAAGAGAGAAGAACTCTAAAAATCCTTCTCTCCTTTTCTTATTTTTCTTCAGAAAAATAACTATTTCTCGCTTTTTTATTTTTCAATACTCAACAATTCTACTTCAAAAATCAACATTGAAAATGGTTTGATAGTACCATTATCTCTTGAGCCATAAGCCAATTCTTGTGGAATATAAAGTTTCCATTTAGAACCAACAGGCATCATTTTCAAAGCTTCAGTCCAACCTTTGATTACTCCAGAAACAACAAATTCTGCTGGATTACCACGATTTACCGAGCTATCGAACACTGTTCCATCAAGCAATGTTCCGTGATAATGAACTTTTACACGGTCGTTATCAGTTGGAAGAGCGCCATTCCCTTCTTTAAGAATTTCGTATTGCAAACCACTTGGAGTTACAACAACGCCTTCTTTTTTAGCATTTTCTGCCAAGAAATCTTCTCCTGCTTTCTTATTATCAGCATGTTCTTCTGCTGCTTTTTCTGCTTGTTTCTTCTCCATTATCCCACGAAGATAAGCATCTGCTTCCTCTGCTGTCATAGCCACTTCTGATCCTTGAATTGCATCAACCAAAGCTTTTCTAATCAACTCAATGTTTGCTTCAAGTGTAGAGTCGCCAAGCAAACCTGTTTCTGTTTGGGTGGCAATGCTAGCACCAATATTCAATCCTAAAGCATAGAAACTCAAGGATTTATCATCTTTACTTTTAATTGCTTGATTCACACCTTTTATCAAAGCTTTTACATTTTCTTCCGTAGAATCATTACGAAGATAATAATCCTTAATTCCTGAACCGTTAGCCACGCCAAGTGCATAATTAACACTATCAACTTCGTTTTTCAAATTCACATTTTTTGAAAATGAGTTGCACGATACCAAACTTGTAGCCAAAAGTGCCACAAAACAAATTAAACTATTCTTTTTCATTTTTAAAATATTTAATAATTATTTAACAATCTCTATTAATTCCACATCAAATATCAACGTTGAAAATGGCTGAATCATTTCTCCCGCACCCTGTGCTCCATATGCCAATTTATGAGGAATAAACAAACGCCATTTTGAGCCAACAGGCATCAACTGAAGTGCTTCAACCCAACCACTTATCACTTGCGTCACGCCAAAAACAGCTGGTTCGCCGCGTTGAACAGAACTGTCAAAAACGGTGCCGTTAATCAACGTACCATGATAATGAACTTTTACACGATCACTTGCTTTTGGAGTTTCTCCTTTTCCTTCTGTTAAAATTTGATATTGCAAACCGCTTTCTGTCGTAATAATTCCTTCTTTCTTTGCATTTTCTTCCAAAAATTGTTTTCCTTCGGTTTTATTTTTTCGCATCCGTTCTTCTTGCAACTTTTTGAAATAATCATTCAAAAGTTCTCGAGCTTCTGACTCTGGAATATCCAAAGAATTTCCAGACAAAACATCATTCATACCTTTTGCAAAATCAGTAGCATCTATATTTTGTATGCCACTATTTTTCAAACTTTTACCAATATTAACGCCTAAGGCATAACTTATTTCTTTCATATCGTTTTTTATAAAAAATCAGTCGCAAAGATAATTTTTTTCTGTTTACAAAAAAGTGTTGTCTCTTTTTTATTTACTCTTTTTTCTCCTCTTTTACAGGAAAAATTCCTTGTGGATTTCGAATTGCATAGCGAGTAAAATTTTGATTCGATTCAAAACCATATCCTACAATTATTTTATTTGATTGAGTGATTGTAATGAGGGAATCGGAATAAATTTTTTCATTTTTCTGATCCCAAAACATTTGTTCTGTTTCAAACTTTTCTCCCTCAAGATTCTGAGCAATCACATTATAATCAAGTTGCCAAATTTGAGTTGTTTGATCATAACGAGCTTTGTCGCTTTGCACAAAAGCATCCACATTGAATTCCTCGTCGAATCGTTCAACATAAATCCCTTCTGGGAAATCCCAATAAGGATGAGTATCTCTGTCAAAAATCATCCATTGTAATGCCGAAAGCCGATAACGAGTTATTCCCGAATCTGAAACCAACGTAGTGATTGAATCCGTTCTCAATTTTGGAGTTTTGCTTCGATTTTCAACAGAAAAAGAGGTTGTATCCACCTTTTCTCCACTACAAGAAAATAGAAAAAACAACAATGTAACAACTACCAAAGAGGCAATTGTTACATGTTGTAATCTAAAAGATTTTTTTTTCGTCACTACAAAAAGACATTTTTAATCGCGACAGCGAGTTGTCTCACCAATCCAACCTCCAACAGTAAACGATTTTCCTGCTTCCAATTCATTATGGAAGAAAATTTCTTCGGTAGTTGGATAATATTGACGATAAACACTAATCATCTTATTAGCATCTTCTGTACACTCTGAATCAACACTTTTTGCTTTTTCAAATTTATCAACAGCAACCCAATAAACCGATTTTTGAAGAATTGGGTCATCATAAATTTTCGATTGAGCATACATATTCCCAATTAACAAATATGGTTTTCCATTAGAAGGGTCGTTGCTTATTGCTTGACGTGCGAAATCGCGAGCCAAAGAATATTTATTCAATTTTCCTGAATAAATTTGAGCAATTTTAAACTGATAACTTGCTTTTTCAACTGCCTCAGTTGCCATTTCAATCGCTTCTTTGTAATAAGCAATTGCATCTTCATATTTTTCTGATTTATAAGACATCTCAGCACAACCGTTTGCCGATTTTGCCGAAGGTTTAATCTTGTGTGCATAAGCCGATGCTTTGAAGAATACTGAAGATTCGTTACATCTCAAACGTTCGTAGCACGAAATAATATTTTCCAAATATTTAATATCTGAAGCATTTGCATCAACTTTTGATGCAAAAATGTTATCCATAGTAGCACAATCTGCAGCTCCAGAAATTGCAAAAATGTTATCAATATTTGTTTTTACCTGAACGTATGCAGCATAATTCTTAGCAGTATTGTCTTTACATAGAACATCTAAAATTTCAGAAGCTTGCAAATAATCATTAATGAATTGTTCTGCAAAAGAAGCATCTTGTTTGTATTTTTCCAACGAGACAAAAATAAATTGTTGCAATGCATTGATTTCTGATTGAGCACCTTGCAAATCAACAGACTCTTTCAACCAATCATAAGCAACTGTTTTTGTAGAAGGATTATTTTCCACATACGCACAACCTTTACGACCAAGAATTCTTCCTTTTGGAAATTTTGCATAAGTACCATAATAAACAACCCAATTATCATAAAGAGCCATCAATTCATTCACCAATTCGGCTTTTTTAGCAGCATCTTTTTCGTTAAGAATGAGCCAATCCATAATTTTTTCACCATCGGTGTAAATGGCACGATTTGCAGATGGGCAATCCTTGTAAGTCGCACGCCAAGGTTCCAAAGCGTCAGCAAAGTTCTTTTGCTTTACCGATTCATGAAAAAGACTAACATTCATTTCACAATCTTCTGTCACATTCATATTCTTCTCCACAGTAGGAACAGAAGATGCCGTACTTTCAACTTTTTTGATACAATTTTCTTTGGCAAAAACTTGTAAAACAATACAAGCACAAACCATTGTTACTAATACTTTTTTCATCTTTTTAGAAATTATTAAATTATTGTTACTTTATCTTAGACTTAAAAAACCACGTTTCGTTTATTGTTGCATTGAAAGAAAATTTAAAATAATCTTCCCGTATTGATGCAACTGTATTTTTTCCAATTTTATTGTACTCAAGAGTCACATTAAGCGTTGTTCTTGATGCTCGCAAAGGGAAACCAACTCCAATTGCAACCCCGTAATCAAGAGTTTTTTGTCCAATATAGGAATTTGTCAAATATCCACCCGCTCGCCAACAAATTCTATCAATGTACTTCGAACTAAAAGGATCGTTCATATACTCAGCACCCAAGGTTATACGGTGAGAATTTTTCAAAGAATCTGTCTTTCCATAATATCTTGCTTTGGCAAATTCTCTGAACGAATAATCCACTCCTACCGTTAAGCGCTTATCGTATTGATAAGAAAGACCTGCTCCATAAAAAGCTGGCATTTCCATTTTTTTATCATTAAAAGACGTAAGTATAGTATCCGTATCAATCAACGTATTTTCAAATTTTCCATTTAGATTTGCTTTATAATCATACACGAAACCTGCTGTAAGTGTATGCTTTTTAAGAAAAGTTTCGGTGTACTGAAAACCAAATCGCATACTAAAGCTATTCACATTCATAGCTGCGCTATACTGCGTAGGAGTATAGGACGAATTACCAAAAGTCAAATTTCGAGAATGATTTATTTCTCCAAAAGAATAATAAGCATTTGCTCCCAAAGCAAACCTCTTCCAAATAAGAAAAGAGACACCCAAATAAAGTTGAGTAATTCCTCCTGTTCCTTTATAAATACTTGTTATGGAATCACCATTAACAGAACTTTTGGTTTCGTAATCATAACCTACCGACGAAAAAGGAATCAGTCCAAAACTAAAACCCAACCATTTAGTTGCAGAAAACTGAGCAGCCAAATAATCTAGATTAGCAGTTCCTGCCACATGCCTATCTTTTTTCATAGAAAAATTCGATAAAGAAGCAGAAGCTCCAATATCGAACATAAAAGTCATAGTATCAACAGCACTATATGAAGCAGGGTTGGCCGGATTGATTTGTGCATTACTACGCATGGCATAACTCAATCCACCCATAGCTTGTGCTCGCCCAAAAACAGGTTGGTCCAAACGTCCATAACCATAACGCGTATAAGGAGAATTGGTATTGTTCTGAGCCAACAATCCTACGGTAAAAAAAAGGAAAACAAGTATAGTTTTAAGACGCATTATACTCTAGAATTTTATTCAATCCAATCAAGACCAAATTTTCGTCCACAAAGATAGTATCTTTTAATTGATTGACAAAGAAACAAAACTCTCCTCCTGTTGCAATAATGCTTATATTATCATTTTTTAAGATATATTTAGATTCTTGGACAAAACCCTCTATCTCATACAACAATCCTCTGTAAGCACCTATCAAAATAGCCGATTTTGTATCTACACCCATTTGTTGATTAATCTCTTCTGCATTTAGTAGTGGCAATTTACCAGTAAACTGGTGCATCGCCCTCAAACGAGTAGAAAATCCAGCGGAAATATTTCCGCCCAAATAAATACCATCTTTTGTCAATAATTCGTAAGTAATACACGTTCCTGCATCAATCACAAGCACATCTTTTTTCGGAAAAATTTGCATTGCTCCCACAACCGCAGCAATTCTATCTCTCCCTAACGTCGCTGGCGTTTTGTAAGCAATTTCAACTGGAACTTTCGTTTGCTGGCCAAAAAGAACTACACAAGACACCTTGCTTTTCAAAAAACAGAGAATCTTATCATCAATTTTTTTTACAGAAGAAAATATACAATTTCTGACATCAAATAAGTCTAAAATTTTAGCCAAAAAATCGATTGACAAAACCTCTTCTCGAAAAGATTTCATCAACTGACTTTTCTCAAAAACACCTACTTTACAAAGGCTATTTCCTTGATCAATAATTAAGTTCATAAAACAACTAGCATACGCGACAAAGGTAATGATTTTGAGAATAAAAAGCAGAATGATTTTATGTGTACGATATACTTTTCAACACTTAGTTTTTATTACCTTTGTCATGAAGTATTTATGTTAAAAAAACGTTGTCATATTGTTGTGTTACTTTGTTTGTGGTGCGGTATAGCTTTGGCGCAACTCAATACAGACCGACTTCTTTCTATTGGACGCAATGCACTATATTTCGAGGATTATATTTTGTCCATCCAGTATTTCAACCAAATCATAAACACAAAACCATATCTTGTCAAACCTTATTATTATAGGGCAATAGCAAAACTGCAATTAGAAGATTTTTCTGGAGCCGAACGGGACATTAACGAAGTACTCAAAAGAAATCCTTTCTATGCTGATGCCTTTTATGTTCGAGGTTTTGCTCGAAAAAACATGGAACTTTTAGATGATGCCGAGAAAGATTTTTTGAAAGCACTCGAATTTAGTCCCGAAAATTTAGTCGTAATGTTCAATCTTATTGAGGTGAGAGAAAAATTAGAACGATACGATGAAGTTTTGAACGACTTGGATTTTTTAGCAAAAAAGATAAAAGATTATACTCTCCTTGATTTGGAAAAAGCAAGAATTCTTTTTCTCAAAGCTGACACAATTGAGGCATTAGAATGCTTAACAGAAAGCATAAAAAAGGACAGTCTTTCCGACGAAGCATGGAGTTATAGGGCTTTATTGCGGTTGCAAACAAACGATCAAAAAGGTGCTTTATCCGATTACAACAAAGCCATTGAACTAAACCAAACAAATGCCAACTATTTCATCAATAGAGGTTTACTTAATTACTTCGCAAAAAATTATCGCAACGCTTTATCCGATTACGACAAAGCCATTGAGTTGGATCCGTACAGCCAACTTTCGCTATTCAATAGAGCATTACTGAGAGCCGAGGTCGGCGATTTGAACAATGCTATCGAAGACCTCAACAACGTATTAAAAATAAATCCAAACCACAACGAAGCACTTCTCAAACGAGCCTTACTATTTTTAGAACTAAACAATTGGCAACAAGCAGAAGAAGATTACAATTTGCTTATCCAACGTTATCCGTATTTTATTCCTGCTTACTACGGAAGAAGTCAAGCTAGAGAGAATTTAGGAAAGAAAAAATTGGCATATCTCGATTTAGAAAAAATTGATGAAATAGAGAAAAACAAAGACAAGATAAAGCAGGAAAACATTTCTACAACTGCTCAGTATGCACAAGAAGAATCAATAAAAGACAAGGTTAAGGAGTTTAGCAATACAAATGGTAGCGATTTTGCGAAAAGCAAGTATGAGAACATTCTGAGAGGTGCAGTACAAAACAAGTTTTCCAACATAGTAAACGAGCAAAATTTCGTCCTGACGTATTATTCTGAGAAAAATCCTTTGGCACAAATAGAACGTTTTTATCCAATGATTTCCGAAATAGATAAAATGGATATTCTCCCAGGGAATTTAAAACTCACAAACAAAGAAATTTCTCTCACCACTCCACTAATTTCTTATCACATGCAATCGCTCGATCAATTTTCTTACCTCATACAACATAACGACAACAATCCTTATCTTTATTTAGGAAGAGGAATAGACTATACTTTAGTACAAGACTTTAACAGTGCTATTGCCGATTTCTCGAAAGCTATTCTGCTCAATTCCGACTTATCGTTAGCTTATTTTTGCCGAGCAAATGTCCGTTACAAACAGCTCGAATTCCAAATAAATACTTACGAAAATGAAAACAAGTTGGACAAAAAAGATAATTTACCAACAAACAAAAAATACGCCTATGATTTCGAACTTATTATCCGTGATTACGACAAAGTACTATCGCTGAATCCTGATTTTGACATTGCTTGGTTCAACAAAGCCAACATCTTAGGTGAGCAAAAAAACTTTGAAGAAGCAATTTCGCATTACACAAAAGCCATTGAAATAAATCCAGAATTCGCACACGCCTATTTCAATCGAGGATTGATGCTTTTCTTCATTGGGAAAACTAACGAAGGTTTGGCAGATTTGAGCAAAGCTGGAGAACTTGGAATATACCAATCTTACAACATCATAAAACGCTTGAAATAAATGTTCTCAAATTAAATATTTGTAACTTTGCAGAAAATCATTTAACAACGTCAGTATCAATGGAAAATTTTTTCTCGGAAATAATCGTGCCTATCTTAGTTATGATTATTGTTTTTATAAACATCATTAGAAAAAGCAGTAAACAAAAAACAACTCGGGTAGAAGAATCTACTACCGAAAACTTTCCTTCTATTCCTTCTTTAGAAAAAGAACCCGAAAATACAGATAAATTCCAAACAGAGAATTCTCTCCACACCACCATTGTTCAAGAAGAAGAAAAACTCAAAGTCAAAGCAGAAAAAACTATTTCAAAAATTAAAAAAGAGGTATTGTCTTTTGACAAAAAGGAAGCGGATTCATCACCAGAACAAGAGCAAAATATTTCTATTGATTTATCCTCTGCCGATAACTTTAAAAAGGCTGTGATTTATAGCGAAATTTTGAACAAAAAATTCTAAAAAAAATGCAAAAAAGAGGAAAGAAAAAAGAAACACGTTTATTAGCAACTACTGAGTCTATTTTGGTGGATTTTTTGTTGGCAAAGATGGGAGGAATGAGCCGGACTTCAATCAAATCGCTTCTTGCTCATCGTCAAGTACAAATAAATGGACATATTGAAACAAAATACAACTTTCTCTTAAAAAAAGGCGATGAAGTAATTATAACAACCTCTTTAGCAAACACAGAACTTATTCATCCTAAACTAAAAATCATTTACGAAGATAACGATTTAATTGTTGTAGAAAAAAAAGAAGGATTACTAACTGTGGCTACAACGCCAGAGTCTCGCGAAACCACCGTTTTCTCAATCCTCAAAAGATACGTAACCAAAATACAATCGCATAACAAAATTTTTGTAGTTCATCGATTGGATAGAGAAACTTCTGGGCTTTTAGTTTTTGCAAAAAGCAAAGAAATTCAGGAGTTTATGAGAAATAATTGGGCAAAAATTGTTATCAACAGAACCTATATAGCTTTGCTCGAAGGCGAAATTGCAAAAGAAAAAGACACTGTTATTTCTTGGTTGACCGAAAATACAAAAACAACTCGAGTTTATTCATCGTTCTCCGATAATGGCGGAAAAAAATCAATTACACATTACAAAAAACTAATGTCAAATAGAAGTTTTTCGCTTGTTGAATTGACGTTAGAAACAGGAAGAACAAATCAAATTCGTGTACAAATGGCAGCGATTGGTAATGCAGTTGTTGGCGATAGAAAATATGGTTCAGGAATCAGTCCAATAATGGACAGACTTGCGCTACACGCCTATATTTTAGACTTTATTCATCCAAGAACAAAAGAAAAACTCCAATTCAAACTCACTATACCAAAGAGTTTTACTAAGATTTTTGGTAAAGAATTAAAATAACGTACCCAAGTCGTTGAACTTGTTTTTTCCCAAATGCTGATAAGCAAGTTCTGTCACCTCTCTACCCCGAGGCGTACGTTTCATAAAACCTTCTTTTATCAAAAATGGTTCATACACTTCCTCTATTGTTCCTGCATCTTCGCCCAAAGCTGTCGCTATTGTTGTAATTCCAACTGGTCCACCTTTGAATTTATCGATAATTGTACAAAGAATTTTGTTGTCAATTTCATCTAATCCATATTTATCAATATTCAACGCTTCCAAGGCAAAGCAAGCAATTTCAAAATCAATATTTCCATCGCCCTTGACTTGAGCAAAATCGCGAACACGACGCAAAAGCGCATTAGCAATACGAGGAGTTCCTCTACTTCTTCCTGCAATCTCTTTTGCCGCTTTTGAATCACAAGCAACACCCAAAATTTTTGCAGAACGTTTTACTATTGCTGATAAAATTTCGGAATCGTAGTACTCTAAATGACTATTTATACCAAACCGAGCACGCAATGGACTTGTCAATAGACCACTTCGGGTGGTGGCACCAACAAGAGTAAATGGTTCTATCTCCAACTGAACAGATCGAGCACTTGGACCTTTATCAATCATTATATCGATTCTAAAATCCTCCATTGCCGAATATAAATACTCTTCCACGACAGGACTCAAACGGTGAATTTCGTCAATAAACAATACATCGTTACGTTCTAGACTAGTGAGCAAACCAGCTAAATCGCCTGGCTTGTCGAGCACAGGACCTGAAGTAATTTTGAATCCTACACCCAATTCGTTAGCAATAATGTTCGAAAGGGTGGTTTTTCCTAATCCTGGAGGACCATGAAGCAAAACATGATCAAGAGATTCTCCTCGCATTTTTGCTGCTTGAACAAAAATTCTAAGATTCTCAACCACTTTACTTTGCCCACTAAAGTCGTCGAACGACAACGGACGCAAAGCCTTCTCATAGTCAACCTCAACCTCTTGATGATGTATATCAAATTGCTCCATAAAAACAATTAAACTTCTCTCTTGTTTTTATTTTATACGTTGTTGAATTTCTTTTGTTGCTTCTTCGTAACCTGGTTTTTCGAGCAGAGCGAACATATTTTTCTTGTAAGCTTCCACTCCTGGTTGGTTAAATGGATTTACATCAAGTAGCAAACCACTTATACCGCATGCTTTTTCGAAGAAATAAATTAATTCTCCCAAATAAAATTCGTTCAATTCAGGAACAAGAATTTTAATGTTTGGAACTCCACCATCGACATGAGCCAACATAGTGCCAAGTTCAGCCATTTTATTTACCTCGTCAATACGTTTTCCTGCCAAGAAGTTTAATCCATCAAGGTTTTCGTCATTTGCAGGAACTTGCACGTTGTAATTTGATTTTTCCACGCTAATGACTGTTTCAAAAATAGTGCGTTCGCCTTCCTGAATCCATTGTCCCATAGAGTGCAAATCGGTAGTAAAATCAACCGAAGCAGGGAAAATTCCTTTATTCTCTTTTCCCTCACTTTCTCCATAAAGTTGTTTCCACCATTCCGAAACATAGTGCAATTTCGGATGAAAGTTTGCCAAGATTTCTATTTTCTTTCCACTTTTATAAAGTTCATTTCGAGTGGCAGCATAAATGGCTGATATGTTTTCAGAAAAAGCAACTTCTTCTGAAGTATTTTTCTCCATTTCCACAGCACCTGCCACCAATTTTTCGATATCAAATCCAGCAATGGCAATTGGCAACAAACCAACTGGAGAAAGTACCGAATAACGTCCACCAATGTTGTCTTCTATCACAAATGTTTTGTAACCTTCTTGAGTTGCCAACGTACGCAATGCACCTCTTTGTTTGTCGGTAATTGCAACTATCAACTTTTGAGCACTCTCTTTTCCTTGTTGTTTTTCGAGTTGATCTTTCAACAAACGGAAAGCAATGGCAGGTTCTGTCGTAGTTCCCGATTTTGAAATAACAACAATACCAAATTTCTTATTCTGAAGCAAAGATTGCAACTCATACATATAGTCTTCTCCAATGTTCTGACCTGCATAAACCACAACGGGTGCTTTACGCTCTTTTTGCAACCAATCAAAAGAACTACTCAATGCATCGATAACAGCTTTTGCTCCTAAATAACTTCCACCGATACCTATCACAACAACAACTTCGCACTCTTCGCGAAGCAAACGTGCCGTTTCTTCAACTTCTTGCAATTCCGATTTCGTTATTGAAGTTGGCAAACCTACCCAACCCAAAAAATCATTTCCTTTACATGTTGCTTCAATCAAAGCTTTATTTGCACTCAACGCAGCTTTTTCATATGATTTTACTGCATCTTCACTTATAAAACCAAAAGTTTTGTCAATAGAAATTTGAATATGTTTCATATCATTTTTAATTTTTTTGTTCTCAAGGTCGCAAAGGTAATTATAAGTTACGAGTTAAACGCGAAAAACAATTGTAAATTTCTTTGCTCTATTTCTGTAGAAATTCCTAAAAAAAAATCTGCAAACGAAATCTTTCCTTTTGCAGACATTTATTTCTCACAACAAACAACTCTACTCTATTTTTGCCGAGCAAAAAGAAGGATTGGAGTACCGTTGAATTCCCAGTTTTCGCGCAACTTATTTTCCAAAAATCGCAAATATGGCGACTTGATGTATTGTGGAAGATTTGCAAAAAAGACAAACGTTGGAACTTGAGTATCTGGCAATTGCGACACGTATTTAATTTTGATATACTTTCCTTTATATGCTGGTGGAGGATAATTTTCTATCAGCGGCAAAAAGAAATCGTTAAGTTTTGCTCCCGAAATTCTTCTTGTTTTGTTTTCATAAACTTTTGTTGAGGTTTCTATTACCTTGAATATATGATGTTTGGTAATGGCAGAGGTAAACACTATCGGAAAATCGACAAATGGTGCTAAACGTTCACGAATGCTTTTTTCTATCGCTTTGATGTCTTTAGGATCTTTCTTTTCCACCAAATCCCATTTATTTACGCAAACAACGAGTCCTTTTTTATTACGTTGTATCAGCGAAAATATGTTCAAATCTTGGCTTTCAATTCCTCTTGTAGCATCAATCATCAACACACAAACATCGGAATTTTCAATTGCTCGAATGGCACGAATTACCGAATAATACTCCGTATCTTCGTTCACTTTAGCCTTCTTGCGAATTCCTGCCGTATCAACCAGATAGAAATCGTGACCAAACTTATTGTAGCGAGTATAAATAGAATCGCGCGTTGTGCCTGCAATGTCGGTTACAATGTGACGATCTTCGCCCATAAAAGCATTTACCAAAGAAGACTTTCCTGCATTTGGACGACCAACAATGGCAAATCGTGGCAAGTCGTCAAACGTTTCTTTTTCGTCGGAAGAGAAATTCTTTACCAACTCATCGAGCAAATCGCCGCTACCCAATCCATTCACTGCCGACAGAATGAAAGGATCGCCAAGACCCAAGGCATAAAACTCTGCTGCTTGATACTGCAAATCGAAAGTATCCACTTTATTAGCTACCAAAATCACGTTCTTTTTGCTACGGCGCAAAATTTCCGCCACATGCAAATCCAAATCAGTAATACCCGATTGAACATCTACAACAAACATCACGACATCGGCCTCGTCCAAAGCAATGGCTACCTGATTGTTGATTTCTCCCTCAAAAATATCTTCGGAATTTACCACCCAACCGCCTGTATCAATGACAGAAAACTCCTTACCTGCCCACTCGCACAAACCATACTGGCGATCGCGCGTTGTGCCTGCTTCTTCGTTCACAATTGCACGTCTCGACTGCGTTAAACGATTGAAAAGAGTGGATTTTCCAACATTTGGACGACCAACAATAGCAACTAAATTACCCATAGCGTTTTTCTTTTTTTTCAGTTTGCAAAGATACGAAAAAACTAAGTTAACCAGCCAACATAAACTTCAAAGCAAGCAAAGGAACTCTTCTATTAGTTTTGCGACAAGTTTTTTTTCATACCTTTGCAAAAGTTTTTTTCGCACATTTCTTATGAACAAGGTATCGGAAAACCCTTTCAAAAACCGAATTGACACACCTCTGATGGTGGTTACTGCACTTTTTACGACGCTTTATTTGACGTCGAACATTATGGCAGTAAAAATTGTTGATTTCTTCGATTTAATCTATTTTGACGCAGGCACCATAACATTCCCTTTTGCCTATATGCTCGGAGACGTACTAACCGAAATTTGGGGATACAAAACTGCAAAAAAAGTGATTTCCCTCACATTTCTTTGTAACGTTCTGTTGCTGATTTGTACACTGATTGGAGTATGGCTCCCTTCTCCAGAATATCAGCAACAAACAGCCGAAGCATACAATCATATTTTCACTCACGTTCCAAGAATCGTATTTGGGTCGTTGATGGGGTTTCTTTGTGGCGAACTCTCCAACGCATATCTAATGGACCGAATAAAGAAAAAAACTAAAGGAAAGTTTCTTTGGCTGAGAACAATAGGCAGTTCCGTTATTGGTTATTTATTAGATACTGTGCCTTTTGTTCTGATTGCTTTTGCAGGAATTGCTCCCATAAAAGATTTATTTTTGATGATTGTGCTTCAGTACGTTGTCAAATTGGTTATTGAAAGTTTTTTGGGAACACCAATGGCATATCTTGCTGTTGGTTGGATAAAAAAATATACAGCAAAAACAAACCGTATTTAATCCGCCAAATAGTATGAATCGCTATACCGAAATCACAGAAAAAATGCCAAGGGAATTTGTTCTTCTGCAAGGAACTGGCTGCCGATGGAGAAAGTGCAAATTCTGCGACTATCATACCGACAAAAGCGAAAATCCTTTTGAATTGAACAAAAAAATTCTAAATCAAGTAACCGGACGATTTGGAATTTTGGACGTTATCAACTCTGGTTCTGCAATGGAATTAGACAACGAAACCATCTCCTTGTTACAACAATTAATCAAAGAAAAACAAATTCACACGCTTTGGTTCGAGGCACATTATATGTATCGCAACCAACTCTCCACCTTCGCTCAGAAATTTGCACCAGCAAAGGTAAAATTTCGTTGTGGTGTGGAAAGTTTTGATAAGAATTTACGAAAAAAATGGGATAAAGGAATACCACAAAATGTTTCAGTTGAAATAATTGCAAAATATTTTCAAGGAGTTTGCCTACTCATCTGTACCAAAGACCAAACAAAAGAACAAATTCTAAAAGACATTTCCATTGCAAAAAAACATTTTGAATATTTTAGCATAAATGTCTTTTGTAACAATTCCACAAAAATCCAACGTGACGAGAACTTGGCGACTTGGTTCGAAAACGAGATTTTCCCCACAATCAGAGACGAAAAAAAAATAGAAATCCTACTTAAGAATACCGACTTAAATGTAGGATAACTATTTTTCTTAGATTCATTTTTTTACTGCTTACCTGCTACTTCTCGTAGAAGAACTTCTTCCCGAAGAAGACGAAGAGCTTCTGCTTGAAGAGGGAACTCCGCCACTTCTGCTCGAACTGCGTGACGACGAAACACTACCACTGCGTGACGATGAAGAAGAACTTCTGCTAACACTCGATGAAGACGATGTAGCAACCGACGAACGTGCTGGAGCTACAGAGCGAGTGCTTTGTGTTCTCGATGAAGAACTGCGTGACGACGTTGTAGCCGAACTTCCACTGCGAACTGGCGAAGAAGAGCGAGCGGACGTAGTTGTTTGAGTTCTAGAAGAATAACTACGCGTTGAGGTTGTTGACTGAGCAGAAGATGCTGAAGAGCGTGCTGGAGCAACCGAACGTACACCTTGAGTTCTCGACGAAGCCGATCTGCTACTAGTAACAGAACTCTTTTGTTGCAATTGACGTTTATTTTGCACATCGGCACTTGACTGACGTTGTGAAAAAGATTTATTTGGATTTGACGCTGCATAGTCTCTACGAGAAGATTCTCTTCTTGCCGAAGAATATGAAGATATCGGTTTACTTCCATATTTATAACTAAAATGATGTTCTTTGTGATACAAATGCATATGACGATGATAATGAGCCACGTTCCAACAGTTATGATGTCTATAAAAAGGTGGATAATATCCCCAATAATAAGGAGAATACCACAAGCGATAATCTCTTACCCAAAAATAAGAGTAGAAAGAAGGAATATAAGCATAAACTGGTTCAATAATATAATCAACGCCATAAACGTAAGGATCCCCTATCACCTGAGTATAAACCTTATTTCCTCGTTTTTCAACCACAATCGTAGCCACATCTTGGTAAACATCACGAGCGAGAACTGCTTGTAAAATCACAAAATGAGTATTATTTTTTTCTTCTTCTACAACGCGGAGATAATCAACATAACCATCTTCGTTAAGGTCCAAATTAGAATACTGACTTTCCGAGTTATTAAGATCCATTTCAAAATCTTCCAGACTTGTGCTTCTTCCGAACAAATCTGCCACCGCTCTCAAATCCAGATTTTCACTTATATCGTAAGAATTGGCCTGAATAGTAATTGTTTCTTCTGCTTTAACAAAAACTACACTTATAAATAACAATACTGCAATAAAAATTTTTGTTCTCATAAAACTGTCCTCCTTTTTTTAGTATTTCAAATGTACAAATTATTTATATTCAATACGAAAACCTTATCTCAAATTTTGTTTTATCAAAAATTTATCTACTTTTGCTTTCGCTTATTATGATAAAAAAAAAGATGAAAGGTTTATTTACTCTGTTTTTTTCTTTTTTCACCCTAATTAGTTTTTCTCAAGTCATAAACATCGATACTGAAGAGGAATTTAAGGCTAAGATTTGGAATTATGAAAAAAACTCTCAAACATTTAATTATTTAGGCCAAAAACCTTGTATCATTGATTTTTATGCAGATTGGTGTGGACCTTGCAGAAGATTGTCTCCAATCTTAGAAGAAATTGAAAAAGAATACAATGGAAAAATTTTGATTTACAAAATAAACACTGACAAACAAAGAAGTTTAGCATCTGTGTTTGGCATTAGAAGTTTGCCATCGTTGCTTTTTTGTCCTATGAAAGGTCAAGCACAAATGGCAGTTGGTTTCCGCTCCAAAGAGCAACTAAAAGAGATGATTGATGTAATTTTATTGAAGAAATAACATTTATAACTTGTAATTTTAATTTTTATGAAAAAAACTCTTTTTACCTTAGTGAGTATTTCGCTTATTGTTTTAAGCGGTTGCGACAAAATTGTGCAAAAATCTAGTCTATATAAAACAACAAAATCGCAATTAGATTCCGTTACCATTGTTGCACAAAACCAAGACGCAGAACTAGAAGAAATTTGTAAAACAATTGATGATGTTGTTCTTGGAATTCAAGCAATTCAGGCAGAAAAAGAAGCTCTTGCCGTAGAAACGTCTGGCGAAGTTGAACTCAATGCCGCTTCAAAAGAACGCGTTGCTATAAATATGCAAGCAATTTCATTAGCGATCAAAAAATACGAAGAAAAAATAAAAAAATTAGAAGCAAAAGTTAAACAAACTTCAACGTTGCAAAACATCATTCGTAGCTTGAAATTGCAATTGGCAGAAAAAGATTCAGAAATGGAAGCATTAGTGGTTTCTGTTAGTGAAAAAGATGCCGAAATGCAAGAAATTTTGAACAAACTCAAATTATTGGAATCAGAAAATAGCACATTATCGCAAGATTTGGAAAATGCAACAAAACAAGTTGATTCTCAGAAAAACATTATCAATCAAAAAGACAAACAACTAAACACTGCTTATTACGTTATTGGCAAACAGAAAGAATTAACCTCTTCGGGCATATTGGTTAAAAAGAAAATAAGTTCTAAACTTGACAGCAAGAAATTCTCCACCATCGACATTCGTGAAGTAAAAGAGATTAATTTGGGTACTAAAAAGAAAATTACTTTGTTGTCAAATCACCCAGAGGGTTCGTATCAATATAAAGAAGACATTGACGGAGTAAAAATCTTAAGAATCAAAAATATAAAAGAATTTTGGAGTCAATCTAAATATTTGGTTGTAGTAACAAAATAGAAAAAAACAAAAATAACAAAAAGCCATAATCTTCCGATTTTGGCTTTTTTTGTTTTCTTCCTATTTTTGCAACGAAAATAAAAAACAAGATGAATAATAATCTGTTTGGAAAAACTTTAGAAGAGCTAAAAATAATAGTTCAACAACATAATTTACCTTCTTTCAACGCAAAACAAATTGCCGATTGGCTTTATAAAAAACAAGTTGAAAGCATCGACGAAATGACAAATTTGTCAAAAATTGCTCGCGAGAAATTAAAAGAAAATTATACAATTCTTAGAGTCAAACCTTCATATGAGGTCCTCTCTGTGGATGGAACAAAAAAATACCTTTTCCTAACCAAAAACGGAAATGTAGAAACAGTTTTTATTCCAGAAGAAGATAGAGCCACAGTTTGTGTTTCATCTCAAGTTGGATGTAAAATGCATTGCAAATTTTGCATGACCGGCAAACAAGGATTTTCTGGGAATTTAACTGCAGATGAAATTCTAAATCAACTATTTTCTCTTCCTGATGCCCATAAACTAACCAATATGGTTTTGATGGGAATGGGCGAACCTTTTGACAATTTTGATGAGGTTATTAAAGCCTTAGCAATTCTCACTTCTGACTGGGGCTTTGCTTGGAGTCCACGTCGAATCACAGTCTCCACTGTTGGTTTAGTTTCAGGAATAAAACGTTTTTTGAGCGAGAGCGAGTGCCATTTGGCCATCAGTTTACATCATCCATTCCCCGAAGAACGAGAAAAAATAATGCCTATTGAAAAAGCATTCTCTACTGAGAAAATTCTATATGAACTCAAAAAAAATCCTATCAAAGGGCAACGCCGACTATCTTTTGAATACATCGTTTTCGATAGTTTGAATGACACTATGCGCCATGCAAGAGAACTAACAAAACTACTCAACGGAATTGATTGTAGGGTCAATTTGATAAAGTTCCACTCTACTCCCGATAGCGAATTCAAAAGCCCAAGTCAAGAAAAGATGGAACAATTCCGCAATTATCTGAATGAGAACAACATCATTTGTACCATACGTCGCTCTCGAGGAGAAGACATTTCGGCCGCCTGTGGACTTCTTTCAACAAAAGGGAAAAATTAAATTCACACGTTACAAATCCCAACTTTCGATAAGAGATTTCATTGTTGGGAACACTACATTTGCTCCCTCTTTGGTTAATTCTTCGTCTTGTAAAATACCCGTATTTACCGCTATGGTAAAGATTCCGGCATCAATGGCAGAACGAACTCCAAGAGGCGCATTTTCAACTACAATTGCCTGCCAAGGATCAAAATTCCCTTTTGACAAAGCCATTAAATAAGGTTCCGGATGAGGTTTCCCATATTTCACATCAAAAGCGGTAACCATTTTTTCTTTTTGAAAAATATTTGGAAAACTTCTATTTAATTTCTCAAGCAACGAAAGTTGTCCTGAACCTGTTACCAAAAAAATTTCCAAACCTTTATTTTTAACTAATTTCAAAAAATCAAAAACATTTTCGATTGGTTCGGCTTCTGGCAGTTGATTAAAATATTGACTTTTCACCTTGTAAATATTTTGCACCTCCTCATCGGTTGCTTTTCTATTATAGACTTTTGGGAAAAAAGCATTAATAGTAGATTCGCCAGTCCGACCTTCGTTCATATAAACATCATATTCAGTAAAAGGTAGTTTTAACTCTTGCATCGTTTTCACCCAAGCTTCAGCATGATATGGCATTGAGTTATAAAGAACTCCATCCATATCAAAAAACACCGCTTTAAGGTCAAACTTTGGATATTTCTTATCTTGCAAAAAACTATGTATATAGTGAGAAATCATTTTTTACAACAATTTAAATTTCTTTTTCCTTTCTTTTATTCAACCAATAAAGTATCAACATTATAAAACACAACAAAATCACAACATCATCTGATCGAAACATACATTCGAATCCACACTTCACTGCAAAACAAACCGCAATATAAAATCCTATTTTTTTTGTTGTTGATGTTGAAATATAAATTTGTAATACAAAAACCGAAATGAATAAAAGTAAAGCAAAGATTCCCATCTCAATTGTAGTCTCTATGTATTGGTTATGAGAATGATACTTTCTTTCAATAAAACTTTCGTCAAAAACATTATCTTCTCTATTTTTCTGTTC
>JAGCAG010000038.1 GCA_017652785.1 Paludibacteraceae bacterium
AAAATCAACGCACGTTTGAGCTTATTGCTCGAGCAGAAAAGTGGTTGAATGAGAACGACTATTCTACTCAGATTTACAAATGGGATACAGCAAATTGGGGTGAAATTCCAGCAGATTTTGGAAGAAAGTGAAATAATAAATCTTTTTTATGAAATACATCAAATTATTTATCATAGGAGCAATCGCTTGTAGCATTTTCTGTCAATGCATATCGAACAACAAGTCTCCAAAATATGTTTTCTTCATTATTGGAGATGGAATGGGTGTGAACCAAGTGTTGGGAACACAAATGTATATTGCAGAAAAAGAAGGGAAAATTGGTAGAAAAGAATTGTCATTCACTTCCTTTCCACAAACAACTATAGCATCAACCTACTCACAATACAATGCTGTAACCTGTTCTGCAGCATCAGGGACGGCACTTGCTTGTGGAGAAAAAACAAAAAATGGAGCAATAGGAATGGATAGCCTTCTCTCTAAACCACTTTTTAGTGTCGCTCAAAAACTAAGACAACAGGGGAAAAACGTTGGAATCGTAACCTCCGTAAGTATCGATCATGCAACACCTGCTGCTTTTTATGCTCATCAACCTCATCGTTCAATGTATTATGATATTGCTCTTGATGCAGCGAAATCGGACTTTGATTTTTTTGGTGGAGCAGGATTCTTACAGTTACAAAAAGATACCAATTCTGTTAATGTTCTAACCATTTTGCAAGACTCTAACTATTTTATTGCAAAAGGAATAGAGGAATACAATCGTAATCACGAAAAGATAGTTCTACTTCAAGATTTTGAAAAAGAAAGTCTTGATTTTGCGATTGATAGAGAAAACCAAGATTTAAGTCTTTCTAATCTTGTTTCTTCGGCTCTAGATTTCTTGACCAAAGAAGACAATGGTTTTTTTCTGATGATAGAAGGCGGATTAATTGATTGGGCATGTCACAGTAACGATGCGGCAACTGTTTTTGCAGAAGTTGAAGATTTGTCAAATACAATGAACGAGGTTCTTCGTTTTTACCATCAACATCCTGACGAAACGTTAATAATTCTAACTGCTGATCACGAGACAGGAGGATTGTCGCTCGGCACTGGCGACTATCAACTTAATTTAAGTGTTCTGCAAAATCAGAAAAAATCGGCATATAAACTGAACGAGATGTTTAATCAAATGGCGAAAGAAAAAGGAGAGAACATTTGTTGGGAAGATGTAAAAACGTTTTTAGAAGATAATTTTGGTTTTTGGAAAAATGTTGAATTAACCAAAGAAGAAACCAACGAACTTAGAAATATTTTTGAGAAGAGATTCCTTCTTCATCAAAATACACAACAACAAACGCTTTATTTAAATGGCGAACAATTGATTTCTCAATCCGTGAAAATCTTAAATAAAAAAGCAAACATAGGGTGGAGTTCTTACGGACATTCTGCAGGTTTTGTCCCTGTTTTTGCAATCGGTTTAGGTGCCGAAAAAATACAAGGAATAATGGATAATACCGACTTTTACCAACTTCTTACAGAAAACTAATTATGAATATCGGTGATATACAATTTTCAGACTTCCCGCTTTTTCTTGCTCCAATGGAAGATGTTACCGACCCTGCATTTCGACTGCTGTGCAAACGCTTCGGTGCAGATATGGTTTATACCGAATTTGTTTCGTCGGATGCTCTTATTCGTAACGTGAAACGGACGGAACAAAAACTCATACTTAATGACGAAGAACGCCCTGTTGCAATTCAACTTTATGGGAAAGATGCAGAAACTATGGCGGAAGCGGCACGAATTGCCGAAAGCGCAAATCCTGATATAATCGACATTAACTTTGGTTGTCCCGTAAAGAAGGTGGCAGGAAAAGGTGCTGGAGCAGGATTGTTAAAAGATATTCCAAAAATGTTGGAAGTAACAAAAGCAGTTGTTGGTGCAGTAAAAAAACCTGTTACGGTTAAAACTCGATTAGGGTGGGATGATAATAGTAAAATTATTGTCGATTTGGCGGAGATGCTACAAGATTGTGGTATTTCAGCTCTGACTATACATGGAAGAACTCGTGCACAGATGTATACAGGAGAAGCAGACTGGAGTTTAATTGGAGAGGTAAAGAATAATACTCGAATGCACATTCCAATTATCGGGAATGGAGATGTTACCTCGCCACAACGAGCAAAAGAATGTTTTGAAAAATATGGAGTTGACGCTATCATGATTGGACGTGCAGCATTTGGACATGCTTGGATTTTTGAAGAAATCAAACATTTTCTCTTAAATAATACATTACTTGACGCAAAAGGATTTGATTGGGAAAAATCGTTGCTCAAAGAGCACATTCTTTGCAACATTGAATGGATTGGCGATGAACGCAAAGGAATTGTTCATTCGAGAAGACATTTGGCGGCTTCACCAACGTTCAAAGGAATACCAGACTTTAAGAAAACGCGCATCGCAATGCTCCGAGCCGAGACTTGCGACGAACTTTTTGACATCATTGACAATATTCAACGACCTTGAGTTTTTTTACTAACATAGCACAACATTTGTTGAATCTTGTTTATCCAAAAAATTGTTGCATTTGTAAAGAAAATTTGATTGGAAAAGAAGAGGAGATTTGTACGGCTTGTTTGTATCATATTCCTCGTACCAATTTTCATTTACAAAAAGAAAATGCGATAGAGAAACGTTTCTGGGGAAAAGCAAATATTGAGCGAGCTACAGCTTTCTTTTTTTTTCAGAAAGGTTCTGATTTTCGCGAGTTGTTGCATTTGCTCAAATATAAAGGAGAGCAGCAAATAGGGGTGGTTTTAGGTAAATTTGCGGCGTTGCAAAAGACCAAAAACATTAAAATTTCTATTTTTACATTAGCCGTTGCTTAAAGAATGATTATCCTTTTCTCAATTGTAACTATTTTTTGCCTTGTTTATGGCATTTTTGTACTTTCTGTAATAATAGGGTGGAAACGAATACCAAAATTTGAAGATAATTCTTCGCAACAGAACACATTTATTTCGCTTATCATTTGTTGCCGAAACGAAGAGAAAAAACTTCCTTTTCTTCTGCAATCAATAAAAAATCAGACTTATAAAAATTTTGAATTGATAATTGTAAACGACCATTCTGTTGATAGTACTTTGCAAATTTTAGAACAGTTTTCAGATACGTTTCCGACAAAAATCATTTCAGCAAAATTGGAAGGTAAAAAAAACGCACTTCGTCAAGGAGTTGAAACTTCAAAAGGAGAACTTATTGTTTGTACCGATGCCGATTGTATTTTGCACCCCGAACACCTACAAACCATTGCCAATTTTTACCAAAAAGAACATGCTCAAATGATTTTAGGGGGAGTATTGTTTTCCCCTCAACAAACATTTTTTGAAAAAATACAAGCTTTGGAATTTTTCTCTCTTATTGCTTCTGGAGCAGGAATGGCAGGTATGAATATGCCCATTTTGTGTAACGGAGCAAATTTGGCTTTTGAACGAAGCGTATGGGATGAGAATGCACTCGAAGATCGCGCAGCATCGGGCGATGACCAATTTCTACTTTTTCATTTAAAAAAACAAAAAGCCAAAATAAGCTTCTTAAAATCAGATAAAAGTGCAGTACAAACACTTCCGAGTCCAAATTTAAATTCGTTTTTCAGCCAACGTGCTCGTTGGACTTCCAAAAGCAAGTACTATACCGACTTTGCAACTATTTTGGTGGCTTTGCTCATTTTTGGATACTCGCTATTACAACTTTTTATTCTATTGACAATAGGCATAAATTTTCAGTTTCTATTGGTATTTTTAATACTTACTATTTTCAAATTTCTGCTTGACTTTACTCTACTTGCTATAACACTTCCTTTCTATAATCAAAAACATTTACTCATTTATTCGCTCCCTCTTTCGCTTTGCTATCCGTTTTACATTGTAATCACAGCAATTTGCGGTTTGTTTGGCAAAACAAAATGGAAAAATTGATATAATAAAAACTCGTTCGCAACTTTTCATTACTTTTGCTTTTTATTTTTAAAAAACAATGAAAAGAGTTTTTCTAATCTTCTCAATCTTTATACTTGCAAATATCTGTTTCTCAGCGACGTTTACTACGCAAGGAAATTGTTTCTATACCTATTACGATACAGAAAACGATATTACAATTTTTCTTTTCGACGGTCTTACTTCCTCTGAAATAACTTGCGAAGAAGCAACCAAATGGTTGCAATGGGATAACACTTTTAAAATAGATCAAAAAGCACTAACTAGTTTTGACGAAGGAGGTTATAAAGCGGTTGTTAATGGCGATAGTGTTTGCATTTGGGTGTTCGATTATAAAAATTACGAAATATCTATTGATGGATTAAACATACAAGACGATATAGAAGATAAATGTTCGGCACTGAAATTGGAAGTTGCGTTCAATGATCTTTTCAGAGAAATGAAATATGAGATTCCAAAAGGAGGGGAAAAAAAACTTGAACGAAACTTTACCCTTACATACAAAACTACTCATTGGAATGGAAATTCGTGGAGTGAACCAATGGATACTACCCTCAAACAGCTATATCCTTTTACGGAAATTACACTACCTTCTCCTTATTGCAATACCAAGTTCACACTCTCGGGAGACGAATATGCAGAAATTTTAGGCAGAGAAGAGACAATAGAGACTGAACTATTTTCGGCAATAGCTATAGCGGTCTATCCTAAAGGAGAAATTGCACGACGCGATGCACAGAACGAAATAGATAAAACATCGGTGTCGGCAACTGGAAATGGAAGTTCGAAAAACTGTAAATGCAAAGAGGAATTGCAAAAAGTAACTTCTGCTGATGGTACTATTGGTGGTTCGGCTCCTTTGGTTGTTGATTTTAAAAGTAATGCGAATCCAGATGCTGCCGAGTTCTTTGAATGGTTTATTTATAACACTCAAACTCCTTCAAAGGTTATTCGCTATACCGACGAAGATTTCAGATATACGTTTTCCGATGCTGGCGAATACATTGTAAAACTAAAGGCAAGTAGTTCAGAATGTGAGGCTACGGATTCTATAAAAGTTACTGTTTTAGAGTCATTTATTGACGTTCCTAATGTTTTTACACCAAACGGAGATGGAGTAAATGATGAATTTAGAGTTGTTTATCGTTCAATTGTTTCATTCAATGCATGGGTTTATAATCGTTGGGGAAGACTAGTTTGCAAATGGACAGATCCTGCCAAAGGTTGGGACGGAAGAATTAATGGAAAACAGGCAGCTCCTGGAGCCTACTATTATGTGATAGAAGCTATTGGATCTGACAAAGATAAAAATGGTGAACCAATAAAATGGAAATGTAGTGGCGACATTAATTTGCTACGAGGAAAATAGTAAGAAAATACACGAAGAAAAGTTATGACAAAAATCAATATAGAGGACGAGAATCTCATCAAAGAACTTAAGGACAAAAAAACTCGCTCAAGAGCTTTTGGGAAGTTTGTACAGCTCTATCAGAAACAAACCTATTGGACTATTCGAAAAATGCTCATCAGTCACGAAGATGCCAACGATGTGTTGCAAAATACGTTTCTCAAAGCGTGGGAAGGCTTGGAAAACTTTCGGTTTGAGTCCAAACTTTCCACCTGGATTTACCGTATTGCTATTAACGAAACACTCTCGTTTCTCAATTCGCAGAGGATGAAAAACCTCTCCTCAATGCTTGATTTGGAGGATGTGTTGGTTAGCAAATTGCGGAGTGATAGTTATTTTTCGGGCGATGAAGCCGAAGAAAAACTTCAACGTGCGATTCTTACCTTGCCCGACAAGCAACGTTTGGTATTCAATATGAAATACTTCGAAGAAAAAACTTACGAGGAAATGGAGGAGATTTTTGGGACATCGGTAGGAGCGCTGAAAGCATCGTATCATCATGCGGTAAAAAAAATAGAGCAATTTTTAACAAACGAGGATTAAACCTTTGAAACAAAAATAAATCTTAACAAATGTGAAATTTTTGAAAAAAAAGATGAAAAAATCAGATGACATATTAAAAAACATTGGGAACAAAACACCTTTTGCTGTTCCTGAAAATTATTTTGAGGATTTTTCGAAAAAAATAGTAGAGCAAACTGCCGAAAAACACGTTTCGATTTTTGAAAAAACGAAACCGATTCTTTATTTTGCTGCAATGTTAGCAGGATTCTTGTTTTTATTCCAATTCCTGACACCACTTGTCTCTAAACAAATGACCACTAACATTGCTTCGCCAAGTTTGGTAGAGCATCAGCAAGAACAAGACCTCAACAATCAGTATCGTGAAATACTTCTTGAAAATATTGACGAAGAGAGCATGATTGAATATCTATTAGCCGAAAATTAATAAAAAATCACTTTATGAAACATTTTTTTGTAACCGCTGTTTTAACGTTGTGTGCACTTTCTGCAACTGCACACTATAAGGATTGTCCACATTGGGAAGAAATTCAATCAAAGAAAATTGCGCATATCAACGAAAAGGTTCAGTTTACAGTCAAAGAAGCACAACTGTTTTGGCCTCTCTACAACGAATATTTAGAAAAAGAAAGTGCACTAAAAAAAGAGTTTTTTGAGAAACAAAAAAAAGGAAAGGAATCAAATAAAATTGATTACGAGGAACTCAACGATGCTCTTATTCTCCATCAACAAGCACTAACAAATTTACATGTGGAGTATTACAATAAATACAAACAAATACTTTCGGCAGAGAAACTCTACCGTTACTATAGTGCAGAGCGTAGTTTCAAAAAAGTTTTGTTAGAAAGTATCGAAAAAAAGAACTAAATTTTCTTTGCCCATTGCAATGAGGTTACAGCAAATTATAATCAGTTTTATTGATTTTTTTTACCCTATTTTCAGAAAACTGATGCCAATAGAGATGTTTCGTTACGGTGTTTGTGGTGTGGCAAATATGATGTTGGATTGGGTGCTCTATTTTATTATTTATAACTTTGTGTTGCAAAAACAAATTCTTGACCTCGGTTTTGTTGCATTCACTCCTCACATTGGCAGTTTGGTTATCTCGTTCCCCATTACGTTTGTTACGGGATTTTTGCTTTCCAAATACATTAGTTTTCAGCAGTCGGTGCTGAAGTGGGAAACCCAACTTTTGCGCTATATAATGGTTGTGGGAGGTTGCTTACTTATCAACTATGTTTGCTTAAAAGTTTTTGTGGAGATTTTCCATTTCTATCCCACACCATCAAAAATGATTACGACCATTTTTACTGTGCTTTTTAGTTATTTTTCTCAGAAAAATTTTTCGTTCAAAAAATAAACGATGAATTGGATTGAAAAACATCTGAAGGCATTGAAGTGGACAGTAGTTGCTCTCGCCTATGCTTTTCTGCTTTACAAACTTCTGGTGTTCGACGACTACGAACTTTTGGCTACCCAATGGAAAGAGTCAACTTCGATGCGATGGTGGTGGCTGACAGTAGTATTGTTGCTTTTACCTTTGAATTGGGCTTTGGAAGCAATAAAGTGGAAAACTTTGCTTATTCATTTGGAAAAAATATCGTTTATCAAAGCCTTGAAGTCGGTTTTAGTAGGAATAACAGCAGGTTTTTTTACGCCAAACCGCTTGGGGGAATATCCTGGGAGAACGCTCCTATTAAGTAACGGCAATCGACTCTCTGCAATGGAACTTGGGTTTGTTGGCACTGCTGCTCAAACACTTTGCATTCTGATGGCAGGCCTTCCTTCTGCTGCTATTTTTTTTATACATTTTGCCCAACCTTTTAGTTTTTCTCCATCACTATGGATCTACTTTTTGTTTTCGGTGGTGGTGTTTGGGGTAGGATTTTTTATTTTGCCAACCGTAGCAAAACGTTTGCTATCGAGAAAAACATTTGGTATAAAGCTAACTCAATTACTTCAGAGTCTTGCACAATTGAGTTTTAAACAAATGTTCCGAATTCTATTTTTGTCGCTACTGCGCTATGTGGTTTTTTGCTCACAGTTGCTGGCTATGCTCCACTTTTTTGGCATCGACATTGTACTACACAAAGCTTCCATTGCCATTGCTGCGAACTACCTTTTCGTAACGCTTACGCCGTCGATGGCGTTTTCTGAAGTGGCGGTGCGAGGCTCTTTTGCTATTGTGTTTTTAGGCGCTTTTTCTGCCAACACCGTAGCTATTGCCTCTGCAAGTATCTCGCTTTGGGTGGTGAACTACTGCCTACCGATGCTTGCTGGTAGTTTTTTGCTTGCCTCGCTCAAGAATAAAAAATTAGTATAATAAAATTTTATTCTCGTTGAATCAGGTTTTTCTTTTTATTTGGATATTCATTGGCTAATTTTTATCTTTGTAAATTGTAAAAAAACGGAAATAGATTATGGCAAAAAAAATAACAAAACCTACCGATGAAGTCCCTTCTTCTGTGCGTTTGAAGCGTTTTTTCAAGGATGAACGCACGTGCTTTGCCTTGGGGCTGATTTTGGTGGTTCTCTCCATTTACGTCTTCTTTTCTTTCGCTTCGTATGTTTTTACTATCGATGCTGATCAAAGTCAAGTTGAAGGTGCTGTTCAGAGTGCGTCGGCAAAGAATCTTAGCGGTCTGAAAGGAGCAAAATTTGCTAACCTTTTCATCAATGAAACTTTTGGTGTTTCGGCATTTTTGTTGCTGATTTTCCCTTTCGTTTTAGGACTAAGACTTATGCAGATAAAAACGTTTTCGCTTTGGAAGTCGTTTTTGTTGCCTGCTATTTTTCTTGTTTGGAGTTCCATTTTCTTCAGTTTCTTTTTCTATGATTTCTATAAAGATTCGGCATTGAGTTGGGGCGGTGCTCATGGCGATTTTTTGAGTGTTTGGCTCTTTGACAACATCGGTTGGGGAGTTGTGTTATTGCTTTTTGTTTCGCTAGTGGTAATACTCATTTTTGCTTCGAGCAAAACGTTACCTTTTATTAAAAAGGTATTTACTTTTAGAAGAAAAGTTACTCCACAAGAAGCAGAAAATCAAAAAGCCATCGGAACGGAAATTGTTCCTGAAGAGTGGGTGGAAGATTCGGCTATTGAAGTCGATTTGTCAGGAAACGCATCGCCAGAAGAATTCCAACCCATAATGCCAAAAGAGGAGCTTCAAGAAGAGGAAGAAAAATCGGATGCCGATGAACTTGAAATAGATATTGTAAAACCCGAAGATGTGGAAGTGGGAAGTCTTGATTATGTGCTGAAGACGCAAGGGAAGTACGATCCTACACTTGATCTTTCGCATTACAAATTTCCTTCGCTTTCGTTGCTAAAAACTTATCCGAACGAAAATGCGCCCATAGTCAATATGGACGAGCAAAATGCCAACAAAGAACGAATTGTAAATGCTTTGGGTGATTTTGGAATTGAAATAACTAGTATCAAAGCTACTATTGGTCCTACAGTTACTCTCTACGAAATTGTTCCAAAAGCAGGTACGCGAATTTCAAAAATACGTAATCTCGAGAGCGACATTATGTTGAGTCTTGCAGCGAAAGGTATTCGTATTATTGCGCCCATACCAGGTAAAGGTACTATAGGTATTGAGGTGCCAAACGAAAAACCTCAAATCGTTTCGATGCACTCCATTATTGCTTCTAAAAAATTTCAGGAAGAGGAAAAAATGGCACTTCCTGTTGCTATTGGTCGTACCATTACGAATGAAGTGTTTATGTTCGATTTGGCCAAAACTCCACACTTGCTTGTGGCAGGAGCTACAGGGCAAGGTAAGTCGGTAGGGCTGAATGCGGTTATTACTTCTTTGCTTTACAAAAAACATCCTGCAGAGTTGAAATTTGTACTCATCGACCCCAAAATGGTAGAGTTCAACATTTATGCAGCAATTGAGAAACATTACATGGCAAAACTGCCTGAAGAGGAAAATGTCATCATTACCGACTCGACTAAAGTAATTCAAACGCTGAAATCGTTGGTGGTGGAAATGGAGAATCGCTACGAACTACTGATGAAGGCGAATTGTCGTAACATTATTGATTACAACGAAAAGTTTGTTAATCGCCAACTCAATCCTGAAAAGGGACATCGATTTTTGCCTTACATTGTCATTGTTATTGACGAGTTTGGTGACTTTATTATGGTTGCAGGAAAAGAGGTTGAAACGCCTATTGCCAGAATCACACAAAAAGCGCGTGCTGTGGGTATGCACATGATACTTGCTACTCAACGTCCGTCGGTGAACATTATTACGGGAGTTATTAAAGCCAATATCCCGAGTCGTATGGCATTCCGAGTGCAATCAATGATTGACTCACGTACCATCCTTGATGCAACTGGAGCTCAACAACTTATCGGCCGAGGTGATTTGCTCTACTCTGGAGGCAACGACGTTACTCGTGTACAATGTGCATTTGTTGATACTCCTGAAGTAGAAGATATTGTAAATCATATTAGTAAACAACAGGCTTATCCGTCGGCTTATGAATTACCCGAACCTCCCGAAGGTGGCGAAAGCGACATTTCGGGTGTGGCAAGTGTGGATTTGAGCAAACGTGATGTTCTTTTTGCTGATGTAGCACGTTGGGTTGTTTCTCAACAAATAGGTTCGACTTCTGCCATACAGCGCAACTTTGAACTTGGTTTTAATCGCGCAGGAAAAATTATGGACCAGTTGGAAAAGGCGGGAATTGTTGGCCCACAAAAGGGTTCAAAACCTCGTCAGGTATTGGTGCAAGATGATTTTATGCTTACGCAGATTCTAGAAAGTTTGATTTAATTATTATGAAACGTACGTTTTTTATATTTCTTATTGTATTTTGCTCTCTTAGTGTAAATGCACAAACTGATTCTCAGGCAAAAGCAACGTTGGATAAAGTTTCTGCATTTTTGCAGAAATCAGCTATAACAACTGATTTTAACATCGTTTATGAAAATGCACAAACCAACGAAATTGAGAAAAAAACGGGAAAACTAAAACTTAAAGGCAATAAGTTTTTTCTCTTAACAGGAGATTTGGAACTCTTTTTTGATGGAAAAACACAATGGACGCTAATGAAGGAACTCAACGAAGTGTCAATCTCGGAACCAACGAAGGAGGAGATGCTTCAGTTGAACCCAATATTGATAGTCAATGAATTTGGAAAAACTCATCACGTTCAGTTCGATGCCGATTCGGAAAAAGACAAAGTAAACTTTTTGCTTAATTTGTTCCCAAAAGAAAATAAATTTGACCATTTCAAGGTTGTTATTGTAGTTCAAAAAGATACGAAACAAGTAAAAAAAATTAGTATTCGATACAAAAATGGTACGTCGACTATTTTTGAGTCGAGCAATTTTAACTCGACAGCAAAACTTACAGATGGCGATTTTGCTTTTGACGAAAAAAAATATCCTAATGTAGAAATAAACGATTTGCGTTAAAAAATGGAAAAAATAGATTGTTTGATTATTGGTTCAGGTCCGGCGGGTTATACTGCTGCTATTTATGCTTCGCGCGCCAACCTCAGCCCCGTTCTCTACGAAGGTATTCAACCAGGAGGACAACTTACCACCACTACCGAAATTGAGAATTTTCCTGGTTTCCCCGAAGGTATTACGGGTTCGGAACTGATGGAAAAAATGCGATCACAAGCCGAACGTTTTGGTGCTGATATTCGTACAGGAATCATTACTGATGTTGATTTCTCAGGAAATGTACACAAAGTAATTGTAGATGGAGAGCAAGAAATAGAAGCGAAATGCGTGATTATTTCTACGGGAGCATCGGCAAAATATCTTGGTTTGGCTGACGAACAAAGGTATATGGGTATGGGTGTTTCTGCTTGTGCTACTTGTGATGGATTTTTCTATCGTCGAAAAACGGTTGCTGTAGTTGGTGGTGGCGATACTGCTTGCGAGGAGGCAATATATCTAGCAGGTTTAGCAAAAAAAGTTTATCTCATCGTTCGTAAACCATCGTTACGTGCTTCGGATATTATGCAAAAACGTGTGCTAGAAACAGACAATATTGAAGTGCTTTTTGAACATGAAACACTTGGTCTTTTTGGAGAAAATGGAGTAGAGGGCGCTCGTTTGTTGAAACGTCGCGGACAAATCGATGAACAAGAAGTGGAGATAGCAATTGATGGTTTTTTTCTTGCTATAGGTCATCATCCAAACTCCGATGTGTTTAAGAAATTTGTAGAAACAGACGAATTGGGATACATTAAAACTATTGACGGCACACCTAAAACTAATATTGAAGGAGTTTTTGCTGCTGGTGATGTGGCAGATCCTCATTACCGACAAGCCATTACGGCAGCGGCAAGCGGTTGTCGTGCTGCCATAGAAGTAGAGCGTTATTTGAAAACAAAGTAATAATGCGCTTTATTCTACGAAAATACTATTTGACGCTTATTTGGTGCATTCTTATCCTCTTTTTTTCTTTGAAAAGGATAGAAATCTCCAATGTCCCGTTCGCATTGAACATTCCTCATATCGATAAATTTGTTCATTTTCTTATGTACATGATATTAGGAATTGTTTTGTGTTATGAGAAGCGAGCAAAATCTCTTGTACAATGGACGTTTGTTGTTTCATTTCCAATGTTTTTTGGAACTTTTATTGAATTTCTTCAAACATTAATTCCTTACAGATCAGGAGATTTATGGGATGCGCTAATAAACGCAATTGGGACTATGACAGGTATTATTATTTACACCTTTTTTGTAATTAAACATATAAAAAGCAACCTATGAAAAGGATTTTTTTTCTTCTTGGCATTGCACTACTTCTTGTAATTTCTGCAGCAAATGCACAAACGTATTGTGAAACATTAGGGCAATCAACTAAAACTGACCGTTCTTGGGAGAGCGTAACAATCACTCCTCAAGGAGACGATGCTGTGATAATCAGTACTGTGCTAACAAGTCGCTCCAATGGAGACTGCTACCGAGGAGTTCAAAATCAAGGGGCAGCTATATCTGTTGCCTTAGGAAGTACAATACAAGTTCGGCTGAATGGATATATCAATTGGACTTACGTCAACTGCTTTGCCGACTGGAATAGCGACGGCGATTTTTCAGACGACGGAGAAACAATAGGAAAACTTCCTGCACGAGAATCCTCTTTCAACACCGACGATACAGGACGCGATAGTTACCGCAACTTTAGCATTACTATTCCTAACAATGCTTCAATTGGAGAAACTCGTTTGCGACTATTTATGGCATGGGGAATTACGGATGCTTGTACTCTAAGTAGCACAACAAATGCTGCCATTGCTGCCGATTTTTTATTAAATATCACAGCAACTACGCTAGCTAATCCTCGAACTGTTTCTGTCGAGTCTGCAAACGCCTCTCAAGGAACTGCCGTGATTAGCAACACTACATCTACATCTATTACAACAACTGATGGAGTTGTATCCGTAACTGCAAATCCAAATAGTGGATATAAATTCTTGAATTGGAAGAATAAATCAACCAGTGCTATTGTTAGCACAAGTAACCCGTATTTGTATACAGGAAGTTCGGATATAACATTGGTAGCAAATTTCGCAGAAGGGACATACCCCGAAATGAAACGATATTTTACAAACAATTCGAATCAACAAAATCGTTATTTTGCGCAAGCTACCACAACAGGAACTCAAACTCCTATTGTGTTTGAAGCGACTTCTACCTCGCAACTTCCTTATACCGCATTGCCAGCTGGATACTCCGCTAACACAAGAATCACATCTGGAGCGTTGATTGACAAAACATCAAACCCAATTATAGTAGAATCAGGGACAACAAGTTTTACACTTACATTGAAAGGGTACACAGCTGCAATTGA
>JAGCAG010000039.1 GCA_017652785.1 Paludibacteraceae bacterium
ATAACTTGCTGCAAATCCATATTTTCCACTTGCGCAATTAAGCGTAACAATTCTGCTTTACGTTTTGCATCAACGATATCGCCCAAATAACGTCCCGTTAGTTTTCCATCTACAATCTCCAAATCGTTGGCATAAACGTAGTCGATACCAAACTTCTGCTTCAAATAGTTACCAAAATATGTAAATCCACCTGAAAGAATTGCAATTTTATAACCCATACGCTTAAGTACAGAAATCAAACGATCTGCACCTTCCATTATTGGTAGTCGCTGAGCAATTTCTTCCATCACAGACGCATCAATTCCTTTGAGCAAAGCCACTCGTTGTTTGAAACTCTCCGAAAAATCAATCTCACCACGCATAGCCGATTCTGTAATTTTCTTCACCTCATCGGCTACTCCTGCATAAGCAGCAAGTTCATCTATCACCTCAGTTTTTATCAACGTAGAATCCATATCGAAACAAATCAAGCGGCGACTTCTTCTGTACAAATTATCTTCTTGGAAAGATATATCAAACTGAAGTTCTTTGGATAGTTCCAAAAATCTAAGTTGCATTTCTGCTTTATTTTTGGGTGTTCCACGCACAGAAAACTCTACACATGCTTTTGAAACTTGTGCCACACCATTTTCGAGAGGAACACGCCCTGTCAAACGCTTGATTGTATCAATATTCATCTCTTGAGAAGTGATAACTTGAGCCACATTTGCAATGTGACGTGCAGTTATCTTCTGCCCCAAAATAGTGATGATGTATCGATTTTTCCCTTGCATACTGACCCAATTGGCATATAAATCCTTTTCAATAGGAGTAAAATTGATTTTAATATCAAGTTCAGCTGCTTTGAGCAAAAGACCACGAAGAACTTTGCCCGACTCCGATTCGTTTGGAGAATGAAACAAAATATCTAACGACAAATGATTGTGGATAGAAGCCTGTCCGATGTCCAAAATTGTGGCGTCGTACTTCGACAAAACTTCTGTTATTGCCACCGTCAAACCAGGGCGATCTCGTCCTGATATTGTTATTAAAATAATTTCATCTGAAAGTTTCATATCGTACTAAAATTTAATTCTCCTTTTCTATAGAAATTCAACCTCTGCCCCATTCAACCACTCAACAAAAAAGTCTATTCCCTTTTCTATTTCCGGAATCAAAATATATTCATCCGCCGTATGAGAACGTGCAGAATCTCCTGCCCCAATTTTTACACTAGGAAATGTCAACAATGCCTGATCACTCAACGTAGGAGAGCCAAAAGTATTTGCTCCCAAACAGATTGCTTTTTTCACCAACTCATTTTGTGGAGTAAAAGTTGAATTCAAGCGTGTACTACGAGCCATTACTTCGCAATCAACCATATTCGTTTTTACAATATCAAGTATTTCTTGATTAGAATAAAGTTCATTAGATCTAATATCAACAACAAAAGAACACTTATCGGGCACTACATTATGTTGAGTTCCTGCATTTATCTGTGTCACAGTCATTTTTACATCTCCAAGAAATTCTGATGTCTTGTCAAACCTGTAATTTTGAAACCAATCAATTGCTCTAACAGCTTTATAAATGGCATTTTCTCCCTCATTTCTTGCAGCATGACCAGAACTTCCTTTTGCAACTACATCGAGCACCATAAGTCCCTTTTCGGCCATTGCTAGATTCAAATTGGTAGGTTCACCTACTATAGCAAAATCTATTTTGGGAAGTTTTGGAAGCAACGCTTCTATACCATCCTTTCCTGAAACCTCTTCTTCTGCTGTGAGCGCAAGAACAAAATTATACGTTTGTGGGCTTTTCATCAATTTTTCAAAAACAG
>JAGCAG010000005.1 GCA_017652785.1 Paludibacteraceae bacterium
AAACTCTAACGTCTAAATCTTGACGTGCAATAGGTTTGTTGGTTAGAATTCCCAAAACATCGAGTTTGTAGATATTCCAAAATTCGCCTCCTTCAGTTTCAGCTGTACCTGTCATACCAGCCAACTTGTGGTACATACGGACGTAGTTTTGCAACGTGATGGTAGCAAATGTTTGGGTTGCAGCTTCTACTTTTACACGTTCTTTAGCCTCAATAGCTTGGTGCAAACCATCGGAATAGCGGCGGCCATCCATAATACGACCCGTTTGTTCGTCAACAATCATTACTTTGTTGTTCACCACCACATATTCATCGTCTTTCATGAACAATGTGTAGGCCTTCAACAACTGATTAACTGTATGAACACGTTCCGATTTTAACGAATAGTTTTGCAATAACTCATCTTTTTTAGTTTGACGTTCTTCTGCCGATAGCGACTTGTCTTTCTCTAATTCAGCAACTTCGGAACCTACGTCAGGAAGAACGAAAAATTGTGGGTCTTCGGTAGTCCCTGTTAGCGTGTCGATACCTTTATCGGTGAGTTCTATGCTATTGTGTTTTTCATCAATCACAAAATACAACGGATCGGTTGCGATATGCATGTTTTTGTTGTTTTCTTGCATATAGAACTCTTCCGTTTTTATCAATGTTTGTTTTACGCCTTGTTCGCTCAAAAATTTGATAAGCGGTTTGTTTTTTGGCATTGCTTTGTAAGAACGGAAAAGTGCCAACGCACCTTCTTCTTGTATTTTTTTGTCATCGGAATTGATTTTCTGACGTGCTTCAGCAAGAAGTTTAGTTGCTAAATCCGATTGTTGCTTTACCAAAAATTCAACTCGTGGACGATATTCTTCAAACATCTGATCTTCACCCTTTGGAACTGCTCCCGAAATAATCAACGGCGTACGAGCATCGTCAATCAGCACCGAGTCCACCTCATCGACAATGGCATAGTTGTGTGCCCGTTGCACCAAATCCAATGGGCTCATAGCCATATTGTCGCGCAAATAGTCGAAACCGAATTCGTTGTTTGTTCCAAACGTAATATCTGCGTTGTAGGCAAGGCGACGTTCTTCTGAATTTGGGCGATGTTTGTCAATACAATCAACCGACAAGCCATGGAACATATAAAGCGGCCCCATCCATTCGGAGTCACGTTTTGAAAGGTAATCATTCACCGTAACAACGTGAACGCCATTCCCAGTAAGTGCATTCAAAAACACTGGCAACGTTGCAACAAGTGTTTTTCCTTCTCCAGTTGCCATTTCGGCAATTTTTCCTTTGTGCAACACCACGCCACCAATGAGCTGAACATCGTAGTGCGCCATATCCCAACGAACAAGGTTGCCGCCTGCCATCCATTCATTTTTGTAAACTGCTTTGTCGCCTTCAATTTCTACAAAATCGAATTTTGCCGCCAAATTTCGGTCGAAATCGTTGGCAGTAACCACTATTTCGGCATTGTCCTTAAAGCGACGTGCAGTTTCTTTGACAACAGCAAACGCTTCGGGAAGTTTTTCGTCTAAAATAGTTTCGTATTTTTCTGTGATTTGCTTTTCAATCTTATCGATTTCTTCGTAAATCGTTTCACGTTTCTCTATCTCGGTTTCTTCTATCTTCTGACGCAAATCGTTTACCTTTTGGCGTTCGGTAGCAACGTACTCGGCAATTTGTTGTTTTATTTTGGTGCTCAATGCACGCAATCCATCGTTGTCCAATGCTTGAACGCTTGGCTCTACCGATTTTATTCTGTCAATGTAAGGTTGTATTTCTTTCAAATCGCGCTGCGACTTGTTTCCAAAAATCTTACTTAAAAACTCGTTAAATCCCATATTTCAATTTATATATTTTTTACTACAACAATAATTTCGCAAAGATAGGATTTTTTCATGAGTTTCTATCTTTGCTCAAAAAATACATTAGAAGATTTACTTGCTCTAAGTAGGTGAAAAATTTATA
>JAGCAG010000040.1 GCA_017652785.1 Paludibacteraceae bacterium
ACCGCAGCGGCTCCGATGTTTACTACGTGCAGAACTGCGGCTACTATTGGTCTGCCAATGAGAGCGATAGCGACGGCGCGAACGAGCTCACCTTCTACTCGGGCGGAGCGGGCACGTCCGGCAGCTATCGTCACATCGGCAACCCCGGGCGTCGTGTCAAGGATTTATAAATTTCGCTAAAAATGATTTTGCATTTTCAGCGAAATTTGAAGGCATCATAATCTTCTCGATTTTGTCCGGAGCTTCGCTCTGGCAAAATCGAGTGAGAAAATTTTCGAAAAAAAACCGCACCCTCGAGGGGCGGTTTTTTTTTATTGTGATTTATTTTTTCTACACAGAATAAACTTTTGATGTTTTTTTTGCTCTAAACCTTTTGAAAAAAGTTGTTGAAGAAGGAGAGTTTATCTCCTTTTTGGAGGAATAATCACTTTTTGATTATAGAAATTTCGAAAATAAATTTCTAATTTTGCCGAATGTAAAAATAGTTTTGTTTTACTGTAATAAAAAAGAAAAAAAGATGATGAAAAAAGGTTTATTAGTTGCTGTTCTCCTCGGGTTTACAGCGTCGTTTGTTGCTAATGCACAAGAAGTGAAAATTGGTTACATCAACACTCAAGAAATTATGATGTTGATGCCAGAAATCTCTGATCTTGAAAAGCAATTGGCTGACTATAATGCTCAAAACGCAAAATATCTTCAGGATATGGATGCCGAAATTCGTACAAAGTATGATAAATACGAAAAAGAAAAAGCAACAATGAGTGAGAGCGTGAGAAAAATTCAGGAAGAAGAATTGATGGAACTGCAACGTCGTTTGCAAAACGCTTATCAAACTCTACAAGCAGAGGCCGAAAAGAAACAACAAGAATTGTTGAAACCAGTTCAAGACAAGTTGATTAACGCAATAGAAACTGTTGGAAAGAAAAACAACTTTTTGTACATCATGGAACTTCAGGCAGGTATTCTCTACAAATCAGAAAAAGCCATCAACGTTGGACCATTGGTAAAAAAAGAGTTAGGTATAGAATAAAACAGTTTTGAGAACAGAAAAAAGGCTACCTAAGTGTGGCCTTTTATTGTAGAATATAGGTTCATAATTAATATGCTGTCACTGTTAAAGAAAGTTATTGTTTTTTGCGTTATTCTGTTCGCTTGTCAGAACGCATTTGCGCAGGCAGATTCGACGAAAATTGTTACCAGCAATCCTGTAAAAATTGGATTTGTTTGTCGCGATTCTTTGATTTCTGCTCACCCAAAAGTTGCTCAAGTAGAGGCATCTCTTGGCGGTTTGCAAAAAGATTTTGAGAAAGAACTCAAAAGAATGACTTCCGAATACAACAAAAAAGTGAAAGACTATTTGGAAAAAAACTCCACTTTCTCCAAACCAATAAAACTTGCTCGGCAAGCAGAAATAACGGAAACGGAAAAACGCATTGCATTCTACAAACAACGCTTCGAAGAGGTGTTTTCTAAAGAAAAAGATTCGCTGATGATGCCTATTTTTCAGGAAGTGGATTCGCTCATCAAAAGCACTTCGGAGGAGTTGAACTTAACCGTTGTTATCAATAAGAAGGAACTTCTGTTTTTTTCGGCAGATTGCATTGATCTACAACCTATTATAAAACAAAAGTTAGAAAAGAATGCAACTCTCAAATAAACCTGCTCCAATAGGAATTTTTGATTCTGGCTATGGTGGTTTGACTATCTTTGAACAGATAAAAAAACACCTTCCTCAGTACGATTACATCTACTTGGGCGACAATGCTCGAGCGCCGTATGGCACACGTTCTTTCGACGTTGTGTATGCGTTCACGCTTCAAAGTGTAAAAAAGTTGTTTGAGATGGGGTGTCATCTTGTTATCTTGGCTTGTAATACCGCTTCGGCCAAGGCTTTGCGTACGATACAGCAAAACGATTTGAACCAAATTGATGCAACAAGAAGAGTTCTTGGTATTATTCGTCCAACTGCGGAGGTTGTGGGCGAACTCACTCAAAGCAAACACGTTGGACTACTTGGCACTATTGGCACTATTCAGTCGGAATCCTATCCTATGGAAGTAGCAAAAATTTTTCCAGAAGTGAAAATTGTTGCTCAGGCATGTCCGATGTGGGTTCCTCTTATCGAAAATCAGGAACACCTGTCCGAAGGTGCCGATTACTTTATAAAAAAAGAGATTGACGCACTTCTCGAAAAAGATAAAGATATTGATACACTGATACTTGGTTGTACTCATTATCCTCTTATTCAAAAAAAAATAAGGCGTTATCTCCCCGAAGGGATTAAAATTTTGTCGCAGGGAGAGATTGTTGCAAAAAGTTTGAAGGATTACTTAGAAAGACATTCAGAAATGGAGGAAAAATGTTCGAAAAATGCAACAACAATGTTCTACACTACCGAGTCGCCCGAAAAATTTAGTGCCTCAGCATCTATTTTTTTACATAAAAACATTCAAGCTAATCACATTAATATTGCATAAAAAATGATTTTTCAACCGAAACTATTTAGTACAATTAAAAATTATTCAAAGAAAACTTTTGCAGCCGACGCAATGGCTGGAATTATTGTTGGTATAGTGGCTATCCCATTGGCTATTGCATTTGGTATTGCTTCTGGAGTAGGCCCAACCGAAGGGTTAATCACTGCTATTATTGCAGGTTTTCTGATCTCGTTTTTTGGTGGAACCAAAGTGCAGATTGGAGGCCCAACAGGAGCTTTTATTGTTATTGTTTATGGTATTATCCAGCAGTTTGGTATTAGTGGACTGATGATAGCCACCATTATGGCAGGTATTCTTTTGGTTGTAATGGGATTTTGCAAATTGGGTAATATCATCAAATTTGTGCCTTACCCCATTATTATTGGATTTACAGGAGGTATTGCTATCACTATTTTTTCGACACAAATGAACGATTTGTTCGATTTCGGGATACAAAATGTTCCTGCCGATTTTGTGCAAAAATGGATTTGTTATTTCCAAAACATCACACATATCAATTGGTGGGCATTTGGCATAGGCATTTGTAGTATTTTGATTATTATCTTCACCCCAAAAGTGTCGAAAAAAATTCCAGGTTCGCTTTTAGCTATTATCTTAATGACTTTTGCAGTTTGGATTCTGAAAAACTATTTTGGTATAAATAGTATCAAAACCATTGGCGACTTGTACGAGTTGCCATCAGGCTTCCCTTCTCCAAAATTACCAGAATTGAACCTTTCTGATACAGCAAGTATAGTGGCTTTAATACAAGCACTTTTCCCTGCTGCATTTACCATTGCTATGTTGGGAGCAATAGAGTCGCTTCTCTCGGCTATGGTGGCCGATGGTGTGATAAGCGATCAGCACGACTCGAACACAGAACTCATCGGTCAAGGAATTGCCAACATCGTTGCTCCATTTTTTGGAGGAATTCCTGCAACGGGAGCCATTGCTCGAACCATGACAAACATTAACAATGGTGGTAAAACTCCTGTCGCTGGTATTGTTCATGCAGTAGTTCTTCTTTTGGTGTTATTGCTATTGGGAGGATTGGTTGGACTAATTCCAATGCCTTGTTTGGCTGGTGTTTTGATTATGGTCTCCTACAACATGAGTGGGTGGAGAACGTTTGTTTCTTTAGCCAAAAATCCAAAATCGGATTTTGCCATTTTGCTCGTCACGTTCTTTTTAACCGTTTTGTTCGATTTGACTATTGCTATTGAAATAGGATTGCTTTTGGCTATCGTTTTATTTCTAAAACGTACGAGCGAATCGATTACGATACGTACTTTTCACAACGAAATTGATCCTAACAACGAGACCGACGTATTTATTCATGAGGAAAAACTGATTATTCCCAATGGAATTGAGGTTTACGAAATTGATGGTCCTTACTTTTTTGGTATTGCCAACAAATTCGACGAAATAATGAAAACAATGGGCGAAAATCCGAAAGTGCGAATTATTCGTATGCGTAAAGTTCCGTTCATTGATTCAACAGGTTTGCATAATTTGGAAACACTTTGTTTGGCTTCTCGCAAAAATGGTATTCATATTGTGCTTTCTGGAGTTAAACCTCAGGTTTACAAAACACTCGAAAAGGCAGGTTTTACCAATTTGTTGGGCAAAGAAAACATTTGTAGCAATATCAACATTGCTCTTGAACAAGCAAAAGTGCTGAATGAGAAATAACATTATTTGCTTTCCAAAAAATGAAAAAAGAGGACTTAAAGTCCTCTTTTCTTTTCTCAAAAAGGAGATAGGTTATTTTATCATCTCGATACTGCGTTTAACAAACTGAGCAAGAGCTTCTCCTTTTAGCATATTATTAGAAAGCAACGCCAAGTCAATGAGTTGACGCACGGTTTTTTCTTCGGCAGCAAATGCTTCAAGAATGACTTTTTTGTCGGCTGAAAGTTTGGCAATTTTTTCATCGATTTGAGTAATTTCCTCTTTTTCTGGAATAGGAATTTCTTCGTCTTTTTTGTCCTTATGACTTTCTTTTAGTGAAGAACGGCGAGTTTCGAGTTCTGCTATTTGAACCAAAAGAGGAGAAGTTTTTTCTTGACAAGAGTTCTCTTCTTTTTCCAAAACAGATTCAATCAAAGGATGCGCAGAGTTGATTACTAAATTGAAACTATCGGGCATTTCGCCATAGAAGTTCATCATTCCTCCGCCTTGCACGGCTGTCATATCTTTCATTCGACGCATAAACTCATTTTGTGTAAGCACGATGGGTTGTGCCGAAGAACCTAAATTCTCAAATGTAACAAGGAATTCTGTTTTTTCTACTTTAGGTAGTTGTGAAGAAAAGACTGTAGTTAAGCAGCTGCGTTGCTCGTCGGTGAAAGTAACCTTTTCGGCATCGGCTTTGAGAATTAGTTTTTCCACAACATCGGAATCAACACGTACAAAACGAGTTTTTTCCAACTTTTGTTCCAATTGATTGATCCAATGCACATCGAGTTGCCCATCAAGCAAAAGAACATCGTAACCTTTGTTTTTTGCTGCTTCTATGTACGAATGTTGCGCCTCGGCATCGTTGGAATAGAGATAAATAAGAGTGTCGTCCTTATCTTTTTGGTTGAGTTCAATAAGTTGTTTGTATTCCTCAAACGTAAAATATTTTCCATCAACGTTTTTCAACAAAACAAAGTTCTTTGCTCTGTCGTAAAATTTTTCATCGGAGAGCATTCCGTAAACAATGAAAAGTCGCAAACTGTCCCATTTTTCTTCGAACTGCAAACGATTATTTTTGAAAATATCGTTCAAACTATCAGCCACTTTTTTAGTAATGTGGTTGGATATTTTTTTTACGTTCTGATCGCTCTGCAAGTAACTACGACTCACATTTAGTGGAATATCTGGTGAATCAATAACGCCATGTAAAAGAGTCAAAAAGTCAGGAACAATGCCTTCTACTGAATCAGTGACAAAAACTTGATTACAATAGAGTTGTATTTTGTTTCGTTGCAAATCGAGGTTGCTTTTTACTTTTGGGAAATAGAGAATTCCTGTCAAATTGAACGGATAATCCACATTCAAATGAATATGAAACAATGGATCTGACGTATAAGGATAAAGTTCTTGATAAAAGTTTTTATAATCATCTTCTTGCAAATCAGATGGTTTGCGAGTCCAAGCAGGATTTATGTTGTTTATCACGTTGTCTTCGGAAGTTTCTACCTCTTTGCCATCTTTCCACTCCTTTTTCTTGCCTAGTACAATGGATATTGGCAAAAACTTACAATACTTTTTCAGTAACCCTTCGATGCGAGCATTTTCAAGAAAATCCTTGTTTTCTTCGTCAATGTGTAATACAATATCTGTTCCACGATTGGCTTTTTCGCAAGCTTCAAGAACGTATTCAGGATTTCCATCGCACGACCAATGCATAGGTTGAGCATCTTCTTTGTATGATTTTGTGAAAATTTCAACTTTCTTTGAAACCATAAATGAAGAGTAGAAACCTAAACCAAAATGACCAATAATGGCATTGGCATCATCTTTATATTTTTCCAAAAACTCCTCTGCTCCCGAAAAAGCTATCTGATTGATGTAACGATCAATTTCCTCAGAGGTCATTCCCACGCCTTTGTCTCTAATGGTAAGCGTTCCTTCCTTAGAATTAATGAGTACTTCTACTTTCAAGTCGTCAAGTTCGCCTTTGTATTCACCCACTGACGACAATGTTTTCAGTTTTTGCGTTGCATCTACAGCATTTGAAATCAATTCGCGAAGAAAGATTTCGTGATCGCTGTACAAAAATTTCTTAATTACGGGGAAGATGTTTTCTGACGTTACCCCAATATTTCCTTTTTGTGCCATAAATTTATATGTTTTTATTAAAATTTTCCGTCGCTTTATTTTTCAAAAAAAATGCCAATCTGTTTTATTAGGACAAATTGGCAGTAATTAAGGTTATTATTTTTAAGGTCTTTATTTAATCTCGAATCGCACAGTAACGCTTAACGAAAGTTTCAGTGGCTCGAATTCCAGTGTTGGCATTACGGCAGTTTCTTCTGCTCCAAAACTTTGTTTGCGACTGTACATCACATTTCGTGGGGCATAATAGTTCATATCACTCTCTTGAATGTAGATGGCACGGCCGGCTTCTTGCCCAATAGCACCTGCAAGTTCGGCAGCTTTTCTTGCAGCTTTTTTCATTGCCTCTTGTCGTACTTCGCTACGAAAAACTTCAATATCAGAATGTTCCAAACGTTCTACGTTGAAGTCAGAGAAACCCGCTTCATCCAAGTTTTTTATCACATGCAGAAGTGTTTCCGTATTGTTCAACAGAAGCGAATATTCCTGTTCTACGTTGGCATTTTTGTGTAAAAATTTTTTGGTAAAATCGCTCGACAAATCCTATATTTTTAATGATTTTTTGATATCTATTCCCGATTTCTTTAGTACTGTAGCAAGTTCGTTTTCGAGTTCGGAAAGTGTACGATTTTTATAGTTGCCTTCGTTGAGTACAATCCGAAGATAAATCTCATTGGGCACTACTTTTTTTTCGGCTTGAGCGGTTACTTGAATAAAGTTTTCGCTCATTACTAAGTAATTTTTTTCAGCAGAAACCACTGCTGCCATGCACAAGGCAAAAATGCCAATCATTAGTTTTTTCATCTTTTTATTAATTTTTTTAGTTTTTACTCTGCATTATGACTTTTAGGGGAATTAAAAGTTTAACACACTTTTGATAAATTTTTTACCTTTGTGGCAAGGAAAATTAAAAGTCAACATTCTATGGTACATACCTTTCGTTTTTGTCCAAAATGTGGTTCTTCTCGTTTTACGGCTAGTGGTCCGAGATCCAAAAAATGTGAACAATGCGGTTTTGAATTTTATTTTAATTCATCAGCTGCGGTGGCAGCATTTATTCGTAATAGCCAAGGAGATTTGTTGGTATGTGTGAGAGCACGTCATCCGCAAAAAGGTGCGTTAGATCTTCCAGGAGGGTTTGTCGATGCTGCCGAAACGGCCGAAGATGCTTTGAAAAGGGAAATTATGGAGGAACTGCATCTCGAAGTTGAAAAGATGAATTACCTTTTTTCTATTCCTAATGTATATCAATATTCAGATGCAGATGTTGCTACACTTGATATGTTTTATGAGTGTCGGGTTAAGGATTTTTCGCCACTTTGTGCTTCGGACGATGTAGCGTGTGTTTCTTTTATGCCAATGGAAGAAATAAAGGTGGAAGATTTTGGTTTGCAGTCGATAAAAAAAGCCGTTTCGAGGTTTTTACAGAAAAATGTTGATAGCAAGTAACTACTGTAGTATCTTCTTTTTTTCGTCTTCTAGTTTTTTTAATAAGTCTCGATATTGGGCGGCTTCAATAAACTCCAGTTTTTTTGCCGCTTCTTGCATTTTCTTTTTCGTTTGTGTAATTGCCGCTTCCAAATCTTTTAACGAAGCATTGTTTTGTATGATTTCTTTTGCCGAAATCAATAAATTTTCCTCTTTTTTTTGTAGTACAACGTCTTTCTCTGCTTTTCTTTGAGGAAATGCCGAGGTAGCATTTTTCTGTGCAGATTGAGGTGTAATGTTATGTTTGATGTTGTAACTGAGTTGTTTTTCTCTTCTACGATTTGTTTCGTCAATAGTGAGCCTCATACTATTGGTGATTTTGCTGGCATACATAATGGCTTTCCCATTGACGTGGCGCGCAGCTCGTCCAACGGTTTGTGTGAGTGAACAATGAGAACGCAAAAAACCCTCTTTGTCAGCATCAAGAATGGCAACAAGAGATACTTGTGGGAGATCTAAACCTTCGCGTAGTAGGTTTACTCCTATCAAAACATCAAACAGCCCGTTGCGTAAATCTTCCATGATTTGAACTCTATCGAGTGTTTCGACTTCGGAGTGAATGTACGTACATCGAATGCCATTTTTTTGTAAGTATTTTGTCAGTTCTTCGGCCATTCGTTTGGTGAGCGTTGTTATCAGCACTCGTTCGTCTTTTTCTGCTCTTTGGGTAATTTCTTCCAACAAATCGTCAATTTGGTTGAGACTTGGGCGAACTTCAATAATAGGGTCGAGTAGTCCTGTTGGTCTAACAACTTGTTCTGCTATCACTCCATTGCTGCGTTCTAGTTCGTAGTTGGCAGGTGTTGCACTGACATAAATAGCTCGCTTTACGAGGTTGTCAAATTCGTTGAATTTTAGAGGACGATTGTCGGCAGCTGCAGGAAGTCGGAACCCATAATCAATCAGGTTTTTTTTACGTGCTTTATCGCCTCCAAACATTGCGTGAATTTGCGGAATGGTTACGTGACTTTCGTCGATTATTGTAAGAAAATCTTCTGGAAAATAGTCGAGTAGGCAGAATGGACGAGAGCCAGCTTTACGCCCATCAAAGTAACGTGAATAATTCTCAATTCCAGAGCAGTAGCCCAATTCCCTAATCATTTCTAAGTCGTAGTTTACTCTCTCTTCAATGCGCTTTGCTTCATAATTTTTCCCGATTTCTTTGAAAAAATCTATTCGTTCCATCAAGTCGTCTTGAATTTTGTAAATAGCATTTTGGATGCGATCTTTGGTAGGAACAAAAATGTTTGCTGGGTAAATAGAAAATTCTTGAAAGCGTTCAATAATGGTACCATTTAGAGGATCGATGGCGGTGATAGCTTCTATCTCGTTATCCCAAAAAATAACTCGCAAAACATAATCGGCATAGGCTAAAAAGATATCAACTGTATCTCCTTTTACACGGAAATATCCTCTGTTGAGGTCCAAATCGTTACGTACGTAAAGATTGTCGGTCAGTCGCCGAAGAAAAACCTCTTGAGCGATATTTTTTCCAACGGCAAGAGTAATTCTATTCTCAAAATAGTCGGCAGGGTTTCCAATCCCATACAAACAAGAAACCGAAGAGACGACGATAACATCTTTTCTTCCAGAAAGCAGAGCAGAAGTAGCTGAAAGACGCAGTTTTTCAATCTCATCGTTGATGGCTAAATCTTTTTCAATGTAAGTGTCTGTTTGTGGAATATATGCTTCGGGCTGGTAGTAATCGTAATAAGAAACAAAATATTCTACTGCGTTGTTTGGGAAGAAAGTTTTCAGTTCGCTGTAAAGTTGGGCAGCGAGTGTTTTATTGTGGCTGAGCACCAACGTTGGTGTTTGTATGTTTTTTATCACATTAGCAATTGTAAACGTTTTCCCCGATCCTGTAACACCAAGAAGCGTTTGGTGCGAAATGCCTTTTTTTAGGTTTTCGGTGAGTTGTTTTATGGCTTCTGGTTGGTCGCCAGTTGGTTGGTATGAGGAACTTATTTCAAATTGCATATTTAAGTGTTAAAAGAAATCCTTTTGATTTACATCGTTATCATCTCTGCCCACGTTTTCGGAGATATCGCTCCGAACTCCGACATTCCCTGTTGTCGACAGATTTCCACTTCCTGTTGTATCAGTTCTTCGGGCTGATTCAAGTCTCGAAGTTCCTTTTCGAACTCCTTGAGCCACATTTCCTTCGTTGTTATTTCCTTTCCCATCTTGTTTATTATTGTTTTTAAACACACTACTTTTTTCTTTTTTTTGGAGTTTGGGAAACTTTATGTGTGAAATAGTTTCTTGTAATTTGTTGATATTTAATTATTTGTTTTTATTTTTAATTTATTAACATATTTTTTTGTGCTTGTTTTGTTTTGTGTAACTATTTTTGCACTAGAAAAAATATGTGCGAAGATAACTAAAATTGAATAGATGACAATTGAAGAGCAAATATTGAATGTTTCGGCAAAACTTTTCATTGATTTTGGAGTGAAAAGTGTTTCTATTGATGATATTTGCGCTCGTTTGCACATTTCGAAGAAAACTTTTTATGTGTATTTCAAGCAAAAGGAGGATCTGCTGAGTGCTATCTTGAGAGAGGAGAGAACTCGGCGTGAAAAAAAGTTGGCTGCAATTGAAGCAGATTCTAAACAAAATGTAATCAATGCAATGATTGCAGATACGAGATTTTTTGTTGGACATAAGGTTGAAAGACATATGTGCTTTTTTTATGATTTGAAGAAATATTATCCAAATGTTTTCTTTGAGCATAAAAAAGAGATGGCAAAGGTGAAGAAAGATCGCACTGAACGGTTTTTGCATAAAGGGATAGATGAAGGATTGTTTAGAAATGACTTGAATATTTCCACAATGGCATTGTTTTTGAATATGCTCTCCGAGTCGTTTTTTGAAGATTTTCAGAAAGAAAGAAAAGCACCCATAGGTGAGATTGTAAATTTTTTGATTGATACCTTAATGAGATCCATCGTAAGTACAGAAGGTTTGAAGTATTATGAAGAAATGAAAAAAGAAATAGAAATATAAATTGATATGAAAAAAAGTTGGTTAATAGGAATATTTAGTTTGGTATTTGCGGTTTCTTATGCACAACAAGACTCCGTAAAGCTTTCGCTTTCGCTTGAAGAGGCAAAGCAGTATGCACTTGAAAACAATCGTACCTTACAAAATGCGACCCTTGAGGTGCGTCAGGCTCATGCTGCTCGTTGGCAAACCATTGCATCAATGTTGCCACAAGCTGATATGTCGCTTGGTTTGAATTATACTGATGGAACGATGAAGTTTGCTTTGCAGGAAGGTATGCCTCCAATGGAACGTAATATTGAAAATCTTGCGGGTTCGTTGAGCATTAGTGCTTCGATGGCAATCAATGGACAATTGATTGTAGGTGCGTTGCTTAATAATTTGGCTATAGAGATGCAGAATATCAATCACAAGAGTACGGAATTGGATGTTATCTTGAATGTGGAGAATCTTTACATAACTGCATTGGCAATGAATAAAACCATTTCTCTGCTTGATAGTACATTGTTGAATCTGGAAAAATTGTATGAAATAACTAAAAACGTTGTTGAGGCAGGTGTGGCTGAGCAAACTCAGGCAGATCAAATTCAGGTACAAGTTTCGAGTATGCGTAGTGCGATTAATTCAACAAAACGTTCTGTTGAGTTGATTTACAATTCATTAGCATTGCAGTTGGCTTGTGGCGCGGAGGTTGAGTTGGAATTGACCGACAATTTAGATGACTTGGTTAATGTGGAAGCGGCACTTCAACTTTTGGGTCAAGATTTTGATATTAACAACAATTATAGTTACCAGTTGGCAAGTAAAAATGTGGAGTTGGCTAAGAAAAATGTAATTATGGCAGGAATGGCGTATGTGCCAACTCTTAGTGCATTTTATCAATATACAACTCCTAACAAATATTTTTCTGGAGATGCTGCTATGGAACAGTCGATGGGTGTTGTTGGTTTGTCATTGTCGATTCCTTTGTGGTCGAGTGGAAAGCGTGCTGCTGCCATTACCGAAAAACGCATAGCAAAACAAGTTGCAGAAAATCAATTGGCTGATGCAAGAGATGGTCTTTATGTTCAACATAAGCAATTGCGTTACAATTTGTCGTCGGCTTATGAGGATTTTGATACACAAAAGATGAATATTGACGTATCTCAGCGAGTGTTTAATAGCGTTGCTAATAAGTTTGAATACGGGTATGCTTCAAGTATGGAATTAACAAATGCGAGTACCACGTTTTTAACTGCTCAAAGTGACTATATAAAATCAATCTTGAATTTAGTTGAGGCACAAATTAATTTGAAAAAATTGTTGAATAAATAATGAATCGAAAACACTTTGCCATATTCGTTTTCTGCTTATTTGCAACGGCTGTTTTTTCGCAAGATGTGACGTTGGGAATAAAAATGGGTTACAATTCTTCGCTCGGATTTAGTGAAAATTGGGAATCTAACTCACAGTCATATTCAATGGAAAATGCTCTTTCAAATGGTTTCAACGTTGGTTTAATCTCTCGTTTTGGAAAACGAATTTTTGGTCAAGTAGAGGTTGTTTACAATCGAAACTATACTTCATTCTCAATAGGAGAAAATACTGAAAATCATAAGGTTATTCTTCAAAGTATTGATGTTCCTGTTTTGTTTGGAGTAAAGATAATTGATAAAAGGAACTTTAATTGGCGGTTGATGGTCGGACCCAATTTTTCGTTTGATGTGAAATCGGAAACGGATCTGCCGAACAAGTCAGAGACACCTCTTTCTTATACTCTCCGAAAATCATTAATTGGTTTGGATTGTGGAATGGGTTTCGATGTTTGGCATTTTGCTCTTGATTTTCGTTACCGATTGATGCAGAATCGTTTTGCTTACCAATACTTGTCGGGTAACGAAAATAAAACGATAAATAACAAACCGATGAACAATTTTGAAGTTTCGGTGGCTTGGAAATTTCTTGATAAAAATAGAAAAAAATAACATTAAAAATAAGATAGAAAAATGACAAAGATTTGTAAAAAAATGGTTGCAATCTCGCTTTTAGCAATGTTTCTTGTTGCTTGTGGAGATAAAAAAGATGCTCAGAGTTTGACTGAAAAAGAACGAGTTGAACAAGTGCGAGTGCAAAAAATGGAAATGTCGGAATTTGACCGAGAAATCAATTTGAGTACAACGCTTCAAGGTTATGAAACTCAAAATGTAGCTCCTTCGGTAACCGGGAAAATTGAGAAAATTTATGTTGAAGAAGGAAGCCGAGTTTCAAAAGGAGATGATCTTGTTCGTATGGATCAATTACAGTACAAAACTACTAAGTTGGCCTACGCAAACTTAGGTGTTGAACTTGCGCGTGTGGAGGCTCTTTTGAAAACAGGCTCTTCTACGCAACAAACTTATGACCAATTGAAGCTTTCTTACGATCAAACGAAGGAAAACCTCGATTTTATGGAACAAAACACTTACGTCAAGGCTCCGTTTTCTGGGGTTATTGCTGCTAAGAATTATGAAGAAGGAGAACTTTATAGCGGTCAGCCAATTTTAATTCTTACTCAAATTAATTTGTTGAAAGCAGAAATTGCTGTTCCAGAACAACACTTCCCTGATGTGAAACAAGGAATGAAAATAGAACTCCGCTCTGAGATTTATCCAGAACAAACTTTCCCAGCAGTTGTAGAAACGATTTTCCCAACTATTGATCCTGCAACACATACGTTTCAGGTAAAGGTCAGAATTCCTAATGCGAAAGAACTTCTTCGCCCAGGAATGTATGTAAGTGTTACTTTGCCTTTGGGGAAAACACAAGCAATTGTTGTTCCTTATCAAGCGGTATTAAAAATGCAAGGTTCAAATGAACGTTATGTTTTTGTTAATGAAAATGGATATGCAGAACGTGTAACAGTAACTCTTGGACAACGTTTTGATGATAAAACTGAAATTATTTCTGACGAACTAAAAGTTGGAGAAGAACTTGTTGTTGTCGGACAAGCTCGCTTGATAGAAGGTGTTAAACTCAATATTAATGAGTAAGAAAAAAGAAAAGTTTTCTATTGTTTTTTGTTTCATAATTAAATTTAACTAACAATGGCAATTTATAAAACAGCGATTAATAAACCTATCACTACGGCTTTAATTTTTATTGCCGTAATGATTATTGGGGTATTTTGTTACATTCAACTTCCTATCGACCAATTGCCCGAAATGGAACCTCCATATATTTCGGTAATGACAACCTATCCTGGAGCAAACTCGTCGGAAATAGAAACGAACGTAACCAAAATTCTTGAAAATAGTTTGAACTCAGTTGAGGGATTGAAAGAGATTACTTCTACAAGTAAGGATAATATGTCGGTTGTGATGCTTGAATTTGAGTGGGAACACGATCTTGATGAGGCTGTGAACGACATCCGAACGTCCATAGACTTTGTTTATGACAACTTGCCCGACGGAGTTTCGCGTCCTATGATTCTTAAGTTCAACACTTCAATGATGCCTATTATGCAATTTGCGGTAACGGCAGAGGAGAGTTATCCTGGTTTGGAAAAGATTCTTGATGATAATGTTATCAATGTTTTGAATCGTATTGATGGGATTGGGAATCTTTCTCTTTCAGGAGCTCCAAAACGTTATGTATATGTTGACCTTGATCCACAAAAATTGGAAGCTTACAATTTGTCGGTAGAGCAAGTTGGAAATGCTATTTCGGGCAATAACCTGAACTTGGCTTCGGGTTCTGTTAAAATGGGTAAAGAACAATACCAACTTCGTGTGCAAAGCGAATATGTTGAAAGTTCAGAAATGAACGATATTGTTGTTGCTTCTTATAACGGAAAACAAGTTTACGTTCGTGATTTGGCTATTGTGCGCGATACAATTAAGGATGTTACAATTGACGAAAAAATTTCGGGTAAGAAAATCGGAATGGGTCGTGATGGTGTGCGTTTGGTGATTATGAAACAATCGGGAGCTAATACGGTTCAGATTTGTCATGATGTCAAAGAACAATTGGCTGAAATTCAAAAGGATCTTCCTCCAGATATCAAATTCCAAGAAATTTATGATTCGTCAACAGAAATTCAAAATGCAATTGATGGATTGACCGAATCAGTAATGTACGCATTGTTCTTTGTTGTGTTGGTGGTACTTTTCTTCTTGGGCAAATGGCGTGCTGCGATTATTATTGGTGTGACAATACCTATTTCGTTGCTTGTGGCGTTTGTGTATTTGAAAATGGTCGATTCGTCGTTGAACATTATTTCTCTTTGTTCGCTTAACGTGGCAATTGGTATGGTTGTGGACGATGCAATTGTGGTGCTCGAAAACATTACAAAACACATCGAACGTGGTGCTCGACCGAGAGAAGCTGCGATTTATGCAACCAACGAAGTTTGGATCTCGGTTATTGCAACAACACTCGTAATTATTGCTGTGTTTGTTCCTCTTACAATGCTTACAGGACAAGCTGGTATTTTATTCAAAGAACTGGGTTGGATTGTAACCATTGTTTGTTGTGTGTCTACGATTGTGGCAATTTCGCTTACGCCGATGCTTTGCTCTAAAATGCTTAAATCAAGAGCTGTTTCTATTGACGAAAATGGTCACCTTGTTGATGAGGAGGATAAAAAGCAAAATTGGTATACAAAATATGTTATTACGTTCTTGAATAAAATTGATCGTTTATATGCAAATTCTCTCCGTTGGTGCTTGAATCATAAGATGGTAACTCTTTTGGCAATTGTTGCCTTTTTTGCACTTTCTCTTATCCCTGTATTTATGGGAAAGATTGGTACTGATTTTATGAAACAGCAAGACAATGGTCGTATGTCAGTAACTATTGAATTTCAACGGGGAACACGAGTAGAGGAGTCTATGCGACTTTTGCGTCAATTGGAAGCAGAATTTTGTGTTGTAGCTCCAGAAATTGAATTGATTTCAACTTCAGTTGGTTCCGACGATGAGGCTTCTATTGGTTCTTTGTTTAGTTCTGCAAACAACAATAAAGCGTCGCTAACTATTCGTTGCCCAAAAAAATATGAGCGAGAACGTACCATTTGGCAAATAGCTGAGGATATTCGTGGTGTGCTGAATATGACACCAGAGGTGGTAGATTATACTGTTTCGACATCGTCGGGAGGTGGCGGAGGTTCATCAAACACAGTTGATGTTGAAATTCTAGGTTATGACTTTGATAAAACTAATACTTTGGCTGAAGAATATAAGCAACTTTTCAAAAATATAGAAGGTGCTCGTGATATCAATATTGACCGAGAAGAAGACCGTGCTGAAATTCAACTTATATTTAATAAAGAAAAGTTGGCTCGTCATGGACTTAGTACTTCGGCAGTTGCAATGTACATTCGTAACCGAGTTTACGGAATGACGTCAGGTTACTTTAAAGAAGATGGTGAAGAATACGACATTGTTGTTCGTTTGAAAGAGGAATTTAGAGATGAATTGTCGGAAATTGAAAATCTTGTATTGATGGATGCCTATGGCAAACAAGTTAAAGTGAGTGAATTGGCAGAAGTGAGAGAATATTGGTGTCCTCCTGAAATTAAACGTCAGACGCGTCAGCGCATCGTAAAGGTACAAGTCACTCCTGAGGGAATTTCACTGGGAGAACTTGCTTCGGAGATAAAGGCTACGATTGCAGGAGTTGAAGTTCCTGAAGGTATAAATGTTCACATCGGAGGAACGTATGAAGATCAACAAGAAACATTTGCCGATATGGGATTGTTGTTGGCATTGATTGTCTTATTGGTTTATATCGTTATGGCATCGCAATTTGAAGACCTTACTAAACCTGCTATTATTATGACCTCAGCTGTCTTTGCTATCCCTGGTGTTATTTTAGCTCTTTGGTTGTCGGGTTATACACTTGATATGATTGGAGCTCTAGGGGTGATTTTGCTGGTGGGTATTGTAGTTAAAAATGGTATTGTGTTGGTGGATTATATCAACCTTATGCGTGATCGTGGTTACGAACTCAACGAAGCAATTGCAATGTCGGGAGAAAGTCGTTTGCGTCCAGTGTTGATGACGGCATTTACTACCATTTTGGGTATGGTTCCGATGGCTCTTTCTCAATCTGAAGGTTCGGAAATGTGGCAGTCTATGGGTGTTGTTGTAATTGGAGGATTGTTGGTCTCGACAGTTATTACCTTGATTATTGTGCCAATTTTGTATGGTATTTTGAGCCGTCATGGCGAACGAGACAAAGTTGCAAAAGAACAGAAAGAGTACATTTTTATGCAAATAAAAGAATAATAAATTTGATTTGAAAGGTTGGGAGCAACGTGTTTGTTGCTCTAACCTCTCTTTTTCTTATTAGAAAAAAATTAAACAATGAAAGCAGTTTTTATCGTATTTAATCAAGCAAATACAGAACGAGTAGAATATATGCTTGATCAGTTGAAAGTTAGTGGTTTTACTTTTTTTGAAGATGTGCAAGGTCGTGGAACAAATGGTGGCGAACCTCGTAGAGGAACACATACGTGGCCAGAAATGAATTCTGCAGTAATTACCATCGTTGAAGACCATCAGGTGGATGACCTACTTAAAACCGTTCATAAACTTGACCTTCGTAATACTGAGGTTGGAGTTCGTGCATTTGTTTGGAATATTGAGCAAACAATATAAAAAACAGAAAGAGATCTGTTTTTTATTAAATTGTTATTTATACATTTTTATATTTACGTTGGTGGGTAGAAATTTTCTTTTGGAAAAAGAAAATTTCTACTCGCTTTATAGAGAGGAGATAATAAAAAATGGTAATTATATATTTCTTTATAGTAAATCTTCTAATATATAATTACCTAAAAAATAATTCAAATGGAATGGGAGTGACAATCACTCCCATTTGATGAAACACCGATTCAGAATAATCTCATCCAGCGGTTCTCTCATCAACTTATTTTGCCAACCAAAGTTCAGGATTCAGAGGAGTATAGTTTTTTAGAATCCTAAATTCCATTTCTGTTTTGTTGTCGTCCTCTAGGTCTGTGTAAATTTTTCCGATGGCTTGTTTTGCCGTCACTTTCTGACCTTGTTTTACATAAACGGTTTGAAGATTCTGATAAAGAGTAAAATAGTTACCGTGTTGAACAATAACAGCAGTATTTTTTCCTGGAATGACAATTACACTACTTACTACACCATCGAAAACAACTCGTGCGTTTGAGTTAGCTGTTGTTTGAATGAAAATTCCTTTTATGTTGTATTCAATATGAGGTAAAGTTGGATGTTTTTGTATCCCAAATTTCTTAGTAACAAAACCTTTTTCTACGGGCCAAGGCAAGCGACCTTTGTTTTTTTCAAAGTTTCCGGCAAGAAGAGTTTCTTCCTTCGTAAGTTCCATTTTTTCAACAACTTTCCCTTTGTTGTCCGTAACGGTTTTTGTGCGTTTTTTTATTTCTTGATCAATAATTTTCTGAATCTTTTTGTCCAATTCGGCGGCCTGACGTTTCTGCTCTTTGAGTTTTTGTTCCCATTTCTTTTTATCACGTTTCAGTGATTCTAAGTTTTTATTTTCACGAGATTTGTCATATTCCAATCGAATGGTTTCTTCTCGTTTTAACTTTATGAAATCGTTCTTTTTTTCAATGTTTGCTACAATGTTTTCTTCTGTCTTTTGTATTTCTGTTTGTTTAGCTTCAATCTCTTTTATCTGTTGTTTCCGATAGGCACTAAATTCTTGTAAATATCTAAATCTACGAAAAAGTTGACTGAAATTTTTTGCAGAAAAAACAAACATAAACGAACTAATTGCATTGTAATGAAAGTGTGTTTGCTGAACCAAAAGAGTATAATTATCTTTTAGTTGTTGAAGTTCTTCGCAGAGTTTCGTTTTTTTGTTTTGGAGTGTGTCAAGAAACAAATTCAACTCATCGAGTTCTTTTCCAACAATTGAAATAAGTTGTGTGCGTTGCTTTATGTTTTGCTGCAAAAGGTTTATTTTGTTTGTACTCGTACGGGTCGATTTATTCGTTTCATTAAGTAGCTTTGCAGTGTAAGTTATATTGTTTTGAACTTTTTTTCGTTGTTTTTCCAATTCCTTTCGCGACTGTCCAAAAACAACTACAAAAGGCAATAAAAAAATAAAAGAAAGTAGAAAGATACGCTGTTTCATTAAGAACTTTGTTTTGTGATGCGAAAGTACGAAAAATGACCTAAAAAGATAAATTGTATGACACAAAAAACAATTATAGAAAGTACAACTTTGTTTCTTTATCCTCCCCAACCTTCTCTATCCAAATTTCGGTAGTTGATCGCTTCTGAAATGTGTTTAGGTTTTACGTTTTCACTATTGTCCATATCGGCAATTGTTCGTGCTACTTTTAGAATTTTATCATAAGCTCTTGCCGATAAATTCAATCGATTGATAGCTGTTTTTAGTCGGTTCTCACTTTCTGTATCAAGTTGAACAAACTAACTCTCGAATTAGTTTCGAACTCATTTGTGCAGAAATACCTTGTACTGCAGCTCCAAAAACCTTTACTAACATAATGATTTTATTATTTTTTTTCCACAGACACAAAAGTACTAAAAAGTAATACGTTTGTATAATTTTTTCTTATTTCTTCCCGAATTCATTATCTATTTTTAAGAATCGGAGTAGGATGAATCCTGGTATCGTGCAAAGACAAACCCAAATAAAAAACGGACCATATCCAATGGATTCTTGAACTGAGCCAGCAAACATTCCTGGGAGCATCATTCCAAGTGCCATAATTCCTGTCCCAATGGCATAGTGCGCCGTCTTGAATTCACCTTGCGACATAAATATCAAATACAGCGTAAAAGCAGTAAATCCAAATCCATAACCAAACTGCTCGAATGCAACTCCCGAAGCAATAATCCAAAGCGATTGAGGTTGAACATAAGCAAAATAGACGTAAATAAGATTGGGTAAATTCATCAGTAGAGCCATTGGCCAAAGCCAAGTTTTAAGTCCATTTTTTGCTACAACAATTCCTCCTAAAATGCCACCAGCAAGTAGAGCAACAACACCTATTGTTCCTTTTATCAACCCGACATTTTCAGTAGAAACACCGAGTCCTCCAATATCAACCGAATCTAGTAGAAATGGAGCGGCAAGTTTTGCAAGTTGAGCTTCTCCTAAGCGATAAAGTAACAAGAAAAGAAACGAAATGATAATATTCTTTTTTTTGAAAAAACTAACAAATAGTTCTCCGAAGTTTTGCAACGAATGTTGTACGTCAATTTTTGGTTTTGGTAACTGAAATTGATGATATGCAAAAATCACCAAAAACAATCCTGATGTAATAAAAAAAGTCAAACTCCATGCATAAGCCACATTGCTTATTTTTGTAGAGAGAAAACCTGCTAACATTACCAAAAGACCTTCACCTGTAACTGTTGCTATACGATAAAACGTGTTACGAATACCTACAAAAAGCGACTGCTCGTTCTCCTTGAGTGCCAACATATAAAAACCATCGGCGGCAATGTCGTGAGTGGCAGAACTAAATGCTAACAACCAAAAAAAAGCCAACGTGGTTTGGAAAAAATAGTTGGTCGGGATAAAAAACGCTATTCCGGCCAAACCTACGCCAATAAGCATTTGCATAGAAGCAATCCACCATCGTTTGGTCTTGAGTAAATCTACCAACGGACTCCAAAAGGGTTTTATTACCCAAGGCAAGTAAAGCCAACTTGTGTAGAACGCAATATCGCCATTAGAAATACCCAAATTTTTGTACATAATTACTGAAACCGTCATTACTAGAACATAAGGTAATCCTTCGGCAAAATAAAGCGTAGGAATCCATATCCATGGACTTTTTTTATCCTTTACACTCTTTTGTATAGTATTTTTTGAATTCATTTTTTAGTTCTTCTTTGTTGTCAATTAATAGTTGAAGTTTCAATAAATTCTGAGCATTTTCTCCAAAATGGAAATAAAGTTTCAAATATCCATTTTTTCCGTATTTCTCTTGCAAATGGATGTAGCATCTCTCAAAATGTTCTTCAAAAGAGAGGTTGGGATAATTCTTCAAACCGTATTGCAATGTGCGTAGCAGAACCCGCTCAATGGAAATTTCTCTGTCGGCATCGGCAAGTATTTTTCCGTAAATGTTTCGAGGTGAAAATCCCGATGATGCTCTATGATCTTCAATGGCTTGTTGCATTAACAAAATCTCTTCTTGATTGAACCATTTTTGGATATTTTTATCCTCTTTTAATATTTTGGCAGAAGATAAGTGGTGGGTTTCTCTGCCAAATTTTATTCCCAAATCGTGAAAAACAGCAATCGCAAAAACCATATCGTTGTTGAGTTTCAAGTTTTTTGCTAAGGCCAAACTTTCTTTTATAACATTCCTGATATGCAAAGCATTATGCCCTTTGTCAAAAGAGTTATACTGAGGTAAAATTTTTGTCTCAATATAATCAATAAGTAGTGGATTAATGGTGTTGTTTAGACTATTCATTGTTCTTTTACATTGGGTCAACATCAATAAAAAAATGTGTTGATTTAAACTCGTTTTGGAGCAAAAGTTTATTTGTTTGTTGTGAAACAAAATGCTTTATTTGGTCAATATTGGTTTTGTTTTCAATTTTCAACAAAATAGTTTTTATGTAATAGTTTCGAATTCTTCCAACTGGAGGATTTATAGGCCCTAAAACATATTTTTCTATGGACTGTTTCAATACATTGCAGAGAGCAAAAGTTACCTTGTTTAGCACTTTGTAGTCTCGGTGTTTGATGGTTATTTCTATCAAACGGTAGTATGGTGGATAGTGGAAGAGTTCGCGTTCAATCATTTGTTGCTCAAAAAAAGATTGATAGTCGGCAGTTTTAACAAATTGAATAATAGGATGTTCTGGTGAAAATGTTTGTAAAACGACATTTCCTTGTTTTTGGCGTCTGCCTGCTCGTCCGCTTACTTGCATAAGCATTTGAAAAGCTCTTTCGTAGGCTCTGAAGTTGGGATAGTTTAATAAATTGTCGGCATTGAGAATTCCTACTAAACCAACATTGTCAAAATCTAATCCTTTGGAGACGATTTGTGTTCCAACTAAAATATTCGCTTTGCCCATCGCAAAATCAGAGATGATATTTTCATACGATTTTTTACTTCGTGTTGTGTCTATGTCCATTCTTCGGGCAGTGATGTTTGGAAAAAGACTCTCCAATTCTTCTTCAATTTGTTCGGTCCCAAAACCTTTGTGTTGCAGTGTTTCTTGTTCGCACGAAGGACATTTTGTCGGCAACTTCTCAGTGTGTCCGCAGTAATGACAAACAAGTTTGTCAAAATTTTTGTGATAAGATAAACTAACATCACAATGGGGGCATCGAGGATTCCAAGCACATATTTTGCACTCTATGTAGGGAGAAAAACCTCTTCTATTTTGAAATAATATAATTTGTTCTCCAGCGTCAAGCGTTTGTTTCATTTTTTCTAATAGTGCAAAAGAAAAATGACCTTTCATTTGTTTACGCTTATAACTTTGTTGCAAATCAACAACTTCAATTTCAGGAAGTTTGATGTCTTCGAATCGTTTGGTGAGTTTTACTAATCCATATTTTCCACTTAGAGCATTGCTATACGACTCGAGCGAAGGTGTAGCAGAACCAAGCAATGTTTTTGCACCCCAAAAAGAAGCAAGAACAATGGCAACGTTACGTGCATGGTAGCGTGGAGTGTTGTCAAATTGTTTGAAAGATTGTTCGTGTTCTTCGTCAACAATCACTAAACCCAAATTTGAAAAAGGAAGAAAGACTGAAGATCTTGCTCCAAGAATTATTTTTGGTTCATTTTTCTGACACAAATTATTCCATATTTCCACCCGTTCTGAGCCGCTAACACGAGAATGATAAACATCTAATTTCTCTCCAAAAACACGCGTTAAACGTTCGGCTAATTGAGTAGTCAATGCTATTTCTGGAACTAAATATAGAACTTGTTTTCCCTTTTTTAGCGTTTCTTGTATTAAATGTGTATAAATTTCGGTTTTCCCACTTGAGGTTACTCCGTGAAGTAATATCACGTTTTTTTCTTGAAAAAGTTGGTTGATTTTTTCGTAAGCCGTCTGTTGTTCTGCATTGAGTGTACAAACAGATTGTGTTGCATCAATTTTTGTTTGCCTTGATATTTGTTGTAAAAAAGAGATTAAAACCCCTTTCTGAATCAGTGAATTAAGAATAGAAACGTTGTAATTCCCTTTCTCAAGTAGTGTCCTTTTTTCAATCTTAAATTCTTTTTTCGCTTCGGAAATTTGGAGAAACAAAGAGAATAACTCTTGTTGTTTTTTACTTTTTTTGAGTAGAGAGTTGTATTCTTCTATTTTTTCTACTTGAAAACTTGGCGAAAGAGCAACAAAAGAGGCATATTTTGGTTTGTACGAATTTTCAATCCGTTCGTTAAGGCTAATGATTTTTTTCTCTTGCAAAGATTTTATTACAGAGAGAACATTTTTTAACTCTAATTTTTTTGTTAGTGTTTGTAAATCAATGCTATCTGTTTGCTGTAGAAGGTCTATAATTTGTTGTTCTTTGGGTGTTAAAATGACGGTTTTGGATAGAAATTCTCTGTTAAGCGAAATTTTTGATTCGCTTTCCATCTTCAGTCCTGCAGGAAGTGCTGCGTTGTATGTTTCGCCCAATGTTGCTCGGTAATAATTCGCAATCCATTCCCAAAGTTTCAGTTGAGCGTTGTTTACAATAGGTTTTTCATCAAGTACCGAAATAATTGGTTTGCAATCTACTGCGGGTTTGTTTTTATGAACCTTATAAACAAGTGCCGAATAAAATTTACGACTTGCAAATTGAACAATCACTCGCACACCAGATTGTATGTTAGAAAACTCTTCGGGTACGGAGTATGTGTAATTTTGTGTTAGAAAAAGCGGCAAAATTACGTCAACATACAATTCGCTATTGGAAACAACCTGCATTTGGATTGAAATGTGGAGGAATGTCAAATGTTTCTTCTGCAGAATATCCTAGTGAAGAATCTTCTAAAACTTTTTTCATGTATAAAGCCCAAATAGGAAGAGCCATGTTTGCTCCTTGTCCAATGGAAATGTTGTCAAAATGAACACTACGATCTTCAAATCCTGCCCAAACTCCTGAAACAAGCGAAGGAGTAAATCCAATGAACCATCCATCAGAATTGTTTTGGGTAGTTCCTGTTTTTCCTCCTGCTGGCATTTTGAGCCCATATTTGTAACGAATACGAACACCAGTTCCAGCATCAACAACTGACGAGAGCATATCCAACATCTTGAAGGAGGTTGTTTCGTCTATAACTTCTTGTGTTTCTGGAACAAATGTCGCAATTACATTCCGATTTGAATCTTCTATTTTTGTGACATAAATGGGTGAAGTTCTGATTCCTTTACTAGGAAAAACAGTGTAAGCGTCAACCATTTCGCCCAACGTAACTTCGCAAGAACCCGTACAAAGAGAAACTACTGGGTCAATTTGTCCTTTTATGCCAAAAGAGCGCATAAGAGTAACCAATTTTTCGGGAGTAAACAAACTCATTACGTATGCCGAAATCCAATTGTTGGAATTAGTTAGTCCCCATTTGAGTGTAACTTCTTCACCAAGGCGCAATTTAGAGTCGTTGCGAGGAGTATAAGGATTTCCGTTGGCATCGTAGAGTGTAATTTCTTGATTGATGGTTTTGTCGCATGGCCAAAAACCTTCGTTCATTGCCAAGGTATAGAGGTAGGGTTTGATGGTAGAACCAACTTGCCGACGACCAATATTTACCATATCATACTGAAAATGAGAGAAATCTATTCCTCCGACATAAGCTTTTACGTGTCCATTCGCTGGATTCATCGACATAAAACCACAACGCAAGAAGTGTTTGTTGTAGATGATGGAATCTCGTGGCGACATTATGGTATCAATAGGACCGTTCCACGAAAACACAGTCATTTCGACAGGAGTATTAAATTCTTCTTCAATCTCTTTTTGGGATGCTTTGCGTTTTTTTAATAAACGATAGCGTTCCGATTGCCGAATAGCATTTTGGATAATTGTTTCTACTTCATTTTTCGAAATATCATAAGAAAAAGGTGCTTGTCGATGATTTTTTTTCTCCTTAAAAAATGCTGCTTGAAGTTCAGTAAAATGTTCACGGACAGCTTCTTCTGCATAACGTTGCATACGAGAGTCGATGGTTGTATAAATTTTCAAACCATCAGTGTAAATATTGTAGTGTGAACCATCGGCTTTTGGATTTTTTTCGCAGAATCCGTAAAGAGGATCATTTTCCCAAGCCAAAGAGTCCATATAATATTTCCCATACTTTTTCAATTGCCACGATGCGTAGTTTTTTCTATTTGGTTTTTTGGCGGTAAGGGCAATTCTTAAGTATTCTCTAAAATAAGGAGCTAATCCTAATTTATGATCAACCCTATGAAAATCAAGTGTTAAAGGAAGTTTCTGTAAAGAATCACATTCGTTTTTGGTGATATAATCTGCTTTTAGCATTTGAGATAGTACTACGTTGCGGCGGTTTCTAGTGCGCTCATTACGACGTAACGGATTGAAATAAGAGGGGTTTTTGAGCATTCCAACTAGTGTGGCGGATTGTTCTATTTTTAAGTCTTTTGGTGCAACTCCAAAATAGACTTGAGCGGCAGTTTTTATACCAATAGCATTGTTTAGGAAATCAAACTTGTTTAGATACATTGTTATGATTTCTTGCTTAGTATAAAGTCGTTCCAATCGAATAGCTATTACCCATTCAATGGGCTTTTGAATGAGCCTATAAAAGATATTGTCGGCTGGAGGAGAATAGAGTTGTTTTGCTAATTGTTGTGTAATTGTACTTCCTCCACCTGCACTTTTTTGTCCCAATATTATGCGTTTGAAAAAGACGCGAATCAAAGCCCAAAAATCTATTCCAGAATGTTTTTCGAAACGAGCATCCTCGGTTGCGATGAGTGCTTTTACGATATTGTCTGGGAGTTCATTGTAGTTGGCATTAACACGATTTTCTTTATTGGAGAAGAAACTTCCCAAAACTTGCATGTCTGAAGAATATATTTCTGTAGCATATTTGTAACTTGGGTTTTGTAATTCTTCGAGCGGAGGCATATATCCAATCCATCCTTTGGAAATGGAATAAAAAATGCCAATTATGCATAAGAAAATGATCAAGAACAAAGACCAAAACCAAACGAAAAATTTCTTTTTGAAACTATCAGAGAAGAGATTTTCTTTCATCGGAAAAAATTTACACAACTTTTACAAAAATACGAAAAAAATAAAATTCAAAAATCTTTGCTTATATAACCTCAATACCTTTTTCTTTAAGAAGTTGTAATCCAATGGTTCCTAGTTTGAATTTTTGGATTTTTCCGCTTCCTGTAAGTGGGAATTCGTTGACAAAAAGAACATACTTTGGAATTTTATGTCGTGCAATTTTCCCTCGACAAAAGTCTCTAACTTCCTCTTCTGTAAGGTTGCTATTTTCTTTCAAAATAATGAAAGCACCTACTTCTTCTCCATATTTTTTTGAAGGAATTCCTGCAACTTGAACGTCGCTAACTCCTTCCAAATGATACAAAAATTCTTCTATTTCTCGAGGATAAATATTTTCACCACCTCGGATAATCATATCTTTGATTCGTCCCGTGATGCGATAATATCCGTCATCGTCTTTTATTCCCAAATCTCCCGAATGAAGGAATCCGTTTTTATCAATAACCTCTGCTGTGGCTTGAGGATTTTTGTAATAACCTTTCATTACATTGAAGCCTCTACAGCACATTTCTCCTTGTACTCCTGGAGGACAAATTTCTCCAGTTTCTGGGTCTATCACTTGTACTTCCACAAAAGGATAATCGCGCCCTACAGTAGTGCAACGTTTTTCAAAACTATCTTCCACAGTAGTCTGAGTCATACCTGGAGAAGTTTCTGTCAAACCGTATACACTAGTAATGGTCATGTGCATTTTTTCCGACACTTGACGCATAAGTTCTATCGGGCAAAGCGAACCCGCCATAATACCTGTGCGTAAACATGTTAGATCAAACATATCAAACATTGGATGGTTAAGCTCCGCGATGAACATTGTTGGAACTCCGTAAAGAGCTGTACAACGTTCTCGATGAACAGAGGCTAACACAACTAATGGGTCAAATTTTTCGACCATTACTTGGGTGCAACCATGTGTGAGTACGTTCATTGTAGCTAAAACTACACCAAAACAATGAAAAAGTGGAACACAAACGCATAGTTTATCATCGGATGTGAACTTCATGTGTTCACCAGTGAAAAAACCGTCATTAGCTATGTTGTAATGAGTTAACATCACACCCTTTGGGAAGCCTGTTGTCCCTGAAGTGTACTGCATATTTACAACATCGTGACAATTAACAGTTTTTTTTACTTCATTCAATTCTTTCTCGTCAACAGAGCTTCCGAGTAACAAAATTTCGGCAGTATTATACATCCCTCGATGTTTTTCTTGCCCAATGTAGATCACGTTTTTCATGCAAGGAAAGCGTTTGCTTTGCAAATGCCCACGCGGACAAGTTTTTAGTTCAGGAAGCATGTTGTACGTCATTTCAACGTAATCGCAATCCCAAGTTCCATCGATAATACAAAGTGTATGCATATCAGAATTTTGGCAAAGAAATTCCAATTCGTTCTGTTTGTAATTTGTGTTTACGGTGACGCATACAGCACCAATTTTTGCACAAGCATACAAAAACGTCAACCAATCAGGGACATTTGTAGCCCAAAGTCCAACGTGAGAACCTTTTTTTACTCCAATTGCCAACAATCCTTTTGCCAAATTGTCAACTCGCTGATTGAATTGCTTCCAAGTAAACCGCAAATCGCGGTCAGAATAAACCAAATATTCTTTGTCTGGGGTTTCTGTAGCCCAGTGCTCTAACCATTCTCCAATTGTTCTATTTGAAAGTTGCATGCGTAAAATTTTTTTTAAAAAAACGTCTGCAAATATAGTCAAAAAAACAGCTTTTAGTATGCGTTCTTTTCTTGAAACAAACATCTTGTTTTACTCAACTTTTCTGTTTGTTATACGTTCATAACAACACACTTTTGTTTATCTTTGCCCTGAAGTTGTTTTAATATAGTAATGAAAAGAAGTTTTGGAATACTAATTTTGATGTTAATGGCAACAGTTGCGGTTTTGGCAAAAGAAGAAAAGGAAAAATCGGTCTTTGTGAAAATAGAGACTAACTACGGAACAATGAAAGTGCGTTTGTACAACGAAACTCCGTTGCATCGCGATAATTTCGTAAAGTTGGTGAAAGAGGATTTTTACGAAGGTTTGCTTTTTCATCGTGTGATAAAAGATTTTATGATTCAGTGTGGCGACCCAGAGTCAAAAAATGCAAATCCTGACAAACGTCTTGGAGCAGGAGGTACGGATTATACTTTAGAGGCCGAAATAAAATTTCCACAACTTTATCATAAACGAGGAGCATTAGCGGCTGCACGAAAAGGAGACCAAGTCAATCCTGAAAAACGTTCATCGGGATGTCAATTTTACATTGTTCAAGGAAAATGCTTTACTGATGATGAATTGGATATGTTTGAAAAGAGTGTTGATCGAGCGCTTCAACAACAAGTTTTTCAGTCAATAATGAAAGAAAGTGAAGATTCTTTGAAAACTCTTAGAAATGAAGGAAAGATAAAAGAAGCAGAGGTGTTGCAACGTGAAACCTACTTGAAGGCGCAAAAAATGGCTACTGAAAAAAATCCATTTAAGTATTCTGATGAACAACGCCGTTATTATAAAACCTTTGGTGGAACGCCTCATCTTGATGCTCAATATACTGTTTTTGGAGAGTTGGTTGATGGATTTAATGTACTTGATGAAATTGCAAAAGTAGAAACTGGTGTTGCCGACAGGCCAAAGGAGGACGTTGTGGTTTTGAAAATGAAAATTGTGAAAAATTAGTTAGCAATGGAAGAAAAAGTGCTTATAAAATATGAACATGTTGATGTCTTTCAGCAAGATGCTCTTGTGCTGAAAGATGTTAATTTTGAGTTGAAAAAAGGCGAATTTGTTTATTTACTTGGAAAGGTTGGTAGTGGAAAAAGCTCGTTGCTTAAGTCTTTTTATGCCGAAATTCCTATCAAAAATGGTAATGCTCAGATTTTTGATTACGATTTGAGAAAACTGAAACGTAAACAAATTCCTTTTCTTCGTCGGAAAATGGGTATTATTTTTCAGGATTTTCAGTTGTTGATGGACAGAACTGTTGATGAAAATTTGAAGTTTGTGTTGAAAGCAACGGGTTGGAAAGATAAACGTAAAATACAAGAACAAGTGGAATTCGTACTTCAAACTGTTGGTATGGATAAAAAAGGTTATAAAATGCCTCATCAACTATCGGGAGGAGAACAGCAGCGAATTGTAATTGCTCGTGCATTGTTGAACTCGCCTGAACTTATCATTGCCGACGAACCGACAGGAAATCTCGACCCCGAAACTGCCAACGAATTGACAGAATTGTTTCACGTTATCAGTCGTTCGGGAACGAGTGTGATAATGGCAACTCATAACATTGCACTTACACAATCATTTCCTGCAAAAACCATTTATTGTGAAAATTGCGAGTTGACAACGCATTAAAAAAATAATTTGATAAGGACAAAATGAAAAAGATATTCAAAAAATCCATCACTAAACGATTCCGTAAATATCGAGTTTCTATCCTAAACGAGTTTACACTTGAAGAAGCATTCTTTTTTAGAATTTCAAAAGGAGGTTTTTATATCTTGTTAGTGTTGATTTTTGTTTTTCTGTTTGTTTTGTTTTCTTTGCTGTATAACTACACTCCTTTCAAACGTTTTTCGCCAGGTTATTCTGATATGGTTGTCCGTTCCGAACTGGTGCAAGAAACCATCCGATTAGATTCTTTGTCGAATATAGTGGCAATGCAACGCAAGCAGTTGGATATTTTGCGAACAATTCTTTCTGGTGAGGTGTCTGTAGATTCTGTGTTTACGGTTCAAAATGTTGTGAATAGCATTGTGCCTGATTCGGCAGTGAAGTCGAAAAAAGAGCAAGAGTTTTGTGCTGCTTACGAAGAAAAGGAACGTTTTAATCTCTCTTCAATCGAAACTCCAAAACAAAATATCAATCCATTTTTTTTGAAGCCAATAAGAGGAAAAGTAACTCGTGAGTTTGATTTGAGTAAAAACCACATCGGTTGTGATATTATGTATTACAACAACGAAAACGTAGTTTCGGTTTATGCAGGAGTAGTGATTTTTGCTGAATATACGGTTAATGCTGAGTATGTAATAGGTATTTTGCATGAAAATGACTTTATTTCTGTATACAAATACAACTCCGAATTGCTTAAGAAAATTGGCGATGAGGTAAAAACTGGCGAGGTGATAGCAATTGTGAATTCTCCAGCCGAAAAAAGTACCAAACCTTATATCCACTTTGAACTTTGGCAAAAAGGGAAACCGCTCAATCCTACCGAATACATTATTTTTTAATGCACATTTATGGGTATCATTATCCGTCAGAGTATTAAAGGCACAATTGTCAATTATGCTGGAACGCTAATTGGTTTTTTTACTACTTTTTTTGTTCTTACCCGTTTTCTTTCAACTGAAGAAATTGGTTTGGCACGTGTGCTTATTGATGCTTCTATTTTACTTATGAGCATTGCTCAGTTGGGTTCTTCATCGGCAATAGTACGTTTTTATCCATACTTCAAAAATCGCACTGACGATAATGGTTTTTTCTTTTGGACACTTATAGTTCCACTTTTTGGTTTTTTGCTTTGTGGCACTCTGTTCTGTTTTTTCAGAGAAACGGTTGTTGGTTTTTTTGAAGAAAAATCCCCACTATTTGTAACCTACTATTATGCTGTTTTGCCGATAGCATTTTTTATGCTATATCAGCAAATTTTTGAAGTAAATGCCAATGTGTTGATGCGTATTGTGGTGCCACGTTTTGTGCGAGAGGTATTGATAAGAATTTTTACTTTGGTGGTGTATTTGCTGTATGCTTTCAATGTGTTTTCGCTCGATGGTTTTGTGTGGAGTTTGTGTTTGGTGTATGCGTTGGCAACGTTTTGCAATGTTTGTTATTTATTTTCGTTGAAAAAAATATCGTTGAAGCCGAATCTGCAATATCTTACTAAGCCTTTAGTGAAAAACTATCTGTTTTATACACTTTTTTTGGTTGCGACGGCACTTGGAGGAGCCATAGCGCCCAGTTTGAATACCTTTTTCATTAGTGCAAAAATGGGCTTGCAGTTTACAGGGATATTTACCATTGCTATGTACATTGCGTCAATGATTGAAATTCCTTATCGTTCGCTTGGAGCCATTGTTCAGCCTCAACTATCCCAAACCATAAAGGAGAATAATTTTTCTTTGGCAAATCAGTTGGTAAAAAAAGTAGCATTGCATCAGTTTTTGGCAGGAGCATTCATCTTTTTTATCATTTGGATCAATATCGATTTGATTTTTAGGTTTCTGCCAAACGGAGAACAGTATGCTGCAGGACGTTGGGTAGTGTTGTTTTTGAGTGCAGCCAAGTTGCTTAATTCTTCGTTTTTTATTTCTACAGTGGCACTTAATTACTCAAAATACTACGGATTTTCGTTGCTATTTACGTTTTTACTCACTGCTGTTGCTATTGTGCTTAATATTTTACTTATTCCTCCTTTTGGAATGAATGGTGCTGCGTTGGCATCGCTTGGTGCTTATGCTATTTATTATGCAATTGCTTTGTGTTTGATTTTGCCTAAAGTGCATGTTAATCCGTTTTCGTGGGCGCAACTTAAAGTGGGGGCATTAATTCTGCTCCTTTTTATGCTTAATCTTCTTTGGCAACGTTTCTTTGCTTCAGTTTTTGTTCAAAGTGTTGTTCTGATGGTGGTAGAATCGCTTGTTCGTTCGGTAGTATTGTTCTTTTTAGGCATCTGGGCGATGTATAAGTGGAATATTTCTACTGAGTGCAACAATTTGATTGATAAATTTTTATCCAAAATAGTAAAGAAAAAATAACAAACTGATGAAACTTTTTTATGCTCCAGAGATAGAGGAGACTTTGACTCTAAGTGAAGAGGAATCGGCGCATTGCGTTAGAGTGTTGCGTTTGACTTCGGGTGACGAGGTATTTGCTTTTGATGGCAAGGGTACTTTTTTTAAACTGAGAATAATTGTTCCGCATCCGAAACATACCGAAGTGGAAATTTTGCAACGAAATGTTTCTTTGCCTAAAAACTATCATATTCATGTGGCGATTGCTCCTACAAAAAACATTGAGCGTTTTGAGTGGTTTTTAGAGAAATGCACTGAAATTGGGATTGATGAGGTTACGCCTATTCTTTGCCAATTTTCCGAACGAAAGATGATAAAACGTGAGCGTTTGGAAAAAATTCTGATTTCTGCAGCAAAGCAGTCGCTTAAGGCTAATGTTCCTATACTGAACGAACTTTCTACCATCGACGATCTTATTAAAAACAAAAAAGAGACAGATTGTTTCATCGCTCACTGCTATAAGCAAGAACGAAACGATTTTTTGAGCATTTGTCCCAAACAACGTTCGGTGCTTATTCTGATAGGTCCGGAGGGCGATTTCAGTCCGAGCGAGGTGGAAAATGCAATATCCTTAGGTTTTGTTCCTGTGTCGTTGGGAGAAAGTCGTTTGCGAACCGAAACGGCAGGGATAGTTGCTTGTCATATTGCTAATCTTGTGCAACAGCTTGGTTAAATTTAAATAAAAAAAGAAAAGCCCAACCTAAAAAGTTGGGCTTTTTCCTTATTTAGTTTGAGTGGAAATTATTTCTTTTCCACTTTCATTGTTCTTACAATGTTTCCTGCTTCGTTGCTGATGCGGATGAGGTAAAGACCTGCAGTTCCGTTCACACCGAATTGTTTGATTTCGCCATTTGTGGCTCCGAAGGTTTCTGCATAAATCTTTTCGCCATTCAAATTGAAGATTTCCACGTTATAGTTGCCTTCTTTAGCAAACATCACGAATACTTCGTTGACGAATGGGTTAGGATATGCGTACATATTTTCAATACCTTCTTCTGTTACCGATTCAAGACCTACATAAGCTTCTTCGTCAATAACAATGATGGTTTTTTCCAATGTTTCAGAAGTTCCCCAACCATTTTTGAGTGTCAAACGAGCTTTGAATGTTCCTTCAGTAGTATACACAGCCTTGATGCTACCATTGGTTGCAGTGTGAGTTTCTCCTGACAATTCCGCTCCTTCAATTTCCCATTCAGGAACTGTAGTGATGATGTTAGAACCTGTAAGCAACGGACTTCCTGCCAAGAAGATAGGAGCTGTTGGGTAGTCCAAACATTCTCCACTACCTAAACCCTCATATCCATTCCATGAAGGTTGACCTGCTTCAGGTTCAAAGCTAACTAGTGCAGTTTTCCAACATTGTGTACTTACAAAGTTTTGATTAGAAGCTCTTGTGTGACGTTTGTATAAATCATTTTGAGTAACATAGTCGTAACTCCAATTACCTCTATTAGGGAAGGTGTTGAGTATTCCTTTGTTAAATCCAGTTTCTTGAATAGGAGCATTACCTGAACCTTCTTCTGTTATTTTCAATACAACGTCTGCTGCAACTGCTTGATTTACTTGCTCTTTATATAATCCTAAAGTACAAGGATCTGGTGTGCCTACTGCAGTTTCATTATCGTTAGTGCAATAAGACATTTTTATACGTAAAGGAATATAGGCAGATGCTGCACTTTCAGGAACATTGATTGTGAAATCACGATAACTTGCATTCGCAGATCCTGATGTAAAAGGAGAATGTACTCCGTTAGGATTTGTTCCAATTCTTTCATTTGCATCATTAAAATCTCCATCTGCATTCCAATCTGCAAAACAAGTAATATAAGTCCAATTTAAAGAACCATTTACTCTCAAGGAATAAGAAGAACCTTTTGCCAACTCAATAGCTGAAGCTTCATTGTTTTTTGTACCACGATAAGCATCTCGAGAATTAGAAGAATTTTCACTGATATTTACAGTGTTTCCATTCAATGAAATATTACTAATATTTCTGTCAGTACCATTATTTGGATCACTTGGGTTGCTCATTGTTGAACAATAAGTTGTAAGCAACGGAGCTACCACTTCTGGTTCGTCTTCATCTTCACCTTCACCTTCACCTTCTTCTTCCTCAGGTTCTTCTCCTATAACACTTTCAAAATCCCAATAACCCTTCAAATCTGATGGGATAGATACTCCTTCTGGATAACCTTTCATAGCTTCTTTAACTTCGGCTTGACTGAGAACTTTGTGCCAAACTTGTACATCGTCCATAGCTCCACCCCAACCGTTCCATCCACAAACAGAACCTCCACTAGCATAGAAACGGAAGTCGCTTCGGCCATTTGTAGCATAAGTTCCTTTTCCTACAGCTTGATTTATCTTTTTTTCTCCATTGACGTAAACATCAAAGGTACGATTAGCATCGGCACAAACAGCTAAGTGGAACCAAGCATTGAAAGGAAGAATGTAATTGTCCATTACTGTTATATTTCCTGTGTCAAACTGGAATTTTAGTTTGTAATCAATGTTATTATCAGGGTTAACAATCATAATTCTCCAAGAGTCAAGATAGTATGCATCAGCCCAACTTCCACCATTAGAGTCGTAAGCATTACGAGTACGAAGTGTAAGGAATTGATTTTCGTTTTCACGACTTTCATCAATCTTAGTGATCTTTATCCAAGCACAGAAAGATACAGGTGTGTTTCTTGGGAAATAACCACCCTCGATAGCCAACGGCATATTATCCATAATGGTAACTGCTTTGGATGAAGTTCCATCAGCATCACGACCTGTGTAAGAGAATGTGTGTTGTACTTCGTCAATGTCAATTTCTGCTTGTTCAATATCTGAATTATCAAATTTGTAAGAATCAAGACGTGGCATAGCTCCAACTTCATCTCCCGAAACTACAACGTAACCATTGTAAGTCGCAGAAGTGTTATCTTTGAAAGTAACGATAAGATCGTAGATGTCTATATCTGGCAAACTATGAGTAAATTCTCTTACACCATTAAATGTTTGAACAGTAACTCCTTTTGAGTTTTTCAATACCCACGATTTTGCACCTGAATTTTCAGGGTCAGAGAACTTGATTGTGAACTCTTCGTTAGCTTTGATAACAGGCTTGTCAATTTCTATATCATTAGAAATGATTTTTTTCGAACTTGTATCTTCGTAAGAAGTCCAAACAATATCCGATTTTGTTTTTCCATCAACCGAAACAGAACGAACACCGTAGCGAACACGTTGCGAAGCAGCTGTTTTGTCAAAAGGAACGTTAACTCCGTATCCTGCCCACGAAGTAGTAGCCGAAACAAGAATTGGATCAAATCCTTCTTGTTGTGCCCAAATTTCAAAATACCAAATATTTCTATCGGCATTATAAGTAGGAGTATAACCATCAGCAGAAATGTTTGCACCACAGTTCCAAACCAACTTAAAGTCAAATCCTTTATAAGAAACTTGTTTTAACGAATATCTTGCAATAGTAGGAGTAGTAGGAGTTTTGGTTTCGCCAGCTTTTTTAACCGACATTTCACCAATCAACATCTTGAAGTCTGCCGATGGATTAACAAATCTCAAACCAAGCATTGCCAAGGTAGAACCATTGAATGCAGTCCATGCAGAAGTTAAAACAGATTTTTCTGTCCATTCGCTTGCATTTGCTGCACTAACAGCACCAATAGGACGAGTAACAGCAGTA
>JAGCAG010000041.1 GCA_017652785.1 Paludibacteraceae bacterium
CCTCCAGAACAACACCTCGTTCCCTCAAAAAGCGGTTGCAAAAGTACAACCCTTTTTAATCCCCACCAAACATTTTTACACTTTTTTTTGAAAAAATATCAAAATCGCTGTCAACCAAATAATTACACTTCAACAAAATCTTCATCCTTATACAAAAAAACAACGCACATCCCCCAAAAAACTACACCACAATAGGGAATCGCAATGAAATCAAAGTCCCTTCCCCTTCTACAGAAGTGTATGAGATATCACCATTAGACATATTTATAATATTTTTTACAATAGCTAAACCAAGCCCCATCCCGCTACTTTTTGTTGTAAAATTTGGCAAAAACATTTTTTCCTTTATCTCGTCAGAAATTCCGCAACCATTGTCTTCTACTTGCACAACAAGCCAATTTTCAACGTTTTTCAATCTACTTTCAATCTTTCCCGCTCGCTCCATTGGAATAGCCTGAATAGCATTTCTCAATAAATTATTGAAAACCTGAGTCATTTGAACTGGATCTGCCATTATAAAAGTATTTTCGGCATCATTTTTTATCTCAATTTCTGTATTCTGATAATTATTTCTAAACAATTCCACAATGGAAACCAATCGCTCCATTAAATCTATTTTTAAAGGTTTCATTTCTGGCATTGTAGCAAAATTAGAAAAAGAAGATGCTATTTTCGACAAATTTTCAATTTGTTCAATCAATACATTAGCACTTTTAGAAAAATAACTATCAAATTTCTCTGAATTATTTTTCTTAAGTCGTTGCAACTGCTGAACCGTCAACTTCATTGGTGTGAGGGGATTTTTGATCTCATGCGCGATTTGACGAGCCATTTGTTTCCAAACCAATTCTCGTTCTTTCTGAGCCAACATTTCTGCACTATAAGCCAAATCATCAACCATTGCATTATATTGAGATATAAGTTTGCCAATTTCATCACTATCGTCTGAATTGTAGACTATCTTTTCATTCTTCTTACCGATATGAATGGTCTGAAGTTTTTCCTCGAGTTTCTTGATGGGCAAACCGATACGCCTTGCCAACAAAAAACTCACAACAATAGAAAGCAGAATAAGAATTAAATAAAGATTAATAACAATGGATAAGAAATTAAACAATTTATATTGCAACTCACGAATTTGACCAAATTCAGGAACAGCAATATATGCCAAAACTTGTCCATTTTTATTTTTTAACACATCATACAATGCGGCATAATGCAAATTTCCAATCTGCTCAAAAACTACACTTTGCGACTCTTCTTCTCTAAAATAAACATGAGGATTCATCAAACGACTTGTCAATCCAGAGAAAAATATAATTGGACGAGAAGTTGCGATTAGTTCTCCTGTCGGCTTATACAAATGAATATCCGTTTCTAAACGCACAGACAAATTTTGCAGGAAAAAGGCAAGTTCTGTCATTTGTCCAGAAAGAGCCTCTCGTTCGCCCAACACACCATAAAGCATCTCTTGAGCATACTGCAATTTCATTTGAATATCTTTCTGACTTTGTTCATGAACATTATTAATAATAGATAGCGAAATAAACACAAAAACAATTGTAATACCGACAACAAAGAAAATAATCAAAGAACGGAACAAATGATTAAAAATAGAAGACGAACTTTTTACATTATGCATTTTTCGCCAAATCGAATAGCATGATAAACTTACAATAATGTAAAACAAAAAAGAATAAGACAAAAATAACAAATACGACAACCAAAGAGGGTAATCTTTTTCTGAAATCACAATTTGTTCATTTTCTCTTAGAGAAAAAAGATAAAACATTCTATTTTTCGCAAAAAACACATCCTTTCGTATCGGAATCCACTCATCCATTTCTTGGAATTTGTATTCGCCCAAAGAGGACACTAATTGTCCATTAAAGTACTTCGCTACAGAAATATGTGTAGGGAACAACCCCTGTTCTTCCAACAACAAATCAGGATAACTATACCGTAATCGATTTTTAGGATAAATCTCTATATATATTGTGGCAATATCACCATTATATAGTACATAATCAAATCTTCCAAAATAAACGAAAGACTGATTGGCAAAATAAGTATTATAAAAATTGGTTTTCTCAACTTTTTCACAATGGCTATAAGTATCTCGATAACGAGATTTATAATACTCTTTCAGGTTCTTATTTTCTATATAACTCTTTATTTCATACAACTGACTTATCTCATTAAAATAGAATTTATTCAGATACGTCGTCAGTCTATGATTTGGCACATTGCCAAAAGAGAGGTAACGTTTAATATTATTGTCGTCAGCAATAGCCTTATTCACAGACACAAGAACTCGTTCTGCAAAAAAATCATAGCTCACATTTTTTTTATCAAAAACCGAAGACGACAACAATCGATACCGACTCAATTTATCATTGTAATTGTTTACAAAACACTCAAAAACAATAAAATTGGCGCAAAAGAACACAATTAGAACAAGCGCATTATAGGAAAAATAAGACTCCGAACGATATCTGGCAACATCAACAACAGCACATAATGCAAAATAAAAAAGCGCGACATATAAAAGGTGATGATTTAGGATGCCGATTGGCAGCAGAAATATCAACACCAAAACATCAGAAAGCAAGAAACGCCAAACATTAATTACTCTTTTTAACGCCATCACGCAGCGATTGCGAAACAATACGAAGCTCAAAAACCAACATCCTATCAAGAAGAAAGTGAGAAAATTAAGCCCATTCAAATCTTGAACAGAGATTAATGCTATATTATTTGCAGAATGCTTTAATAAGTCAAAAAATATAACATAAACAACCGCAAAATAAATCACCGATAATAGTTGTGTTACGCCAAGCCATAAAAACAAACGCTCGCTCGATTTTAGTTCTGGAATAAAAATTATATGAGCAAAAACACTTGTACTTGCCAACAAAAACAAAGTAATAAAGAGCAAATGTCCCAACGAAGGGGAAATTAATCCAAAAGAACTTTCTACCAATGCGAATAACTCAGCATTAAAAAGATTCTTCGGATAGCCAAAAAAGAAGAACAAACACACCAATAAAAAATAAACCAACGTAATAGAAACAAAATACTTCAGTTTACAAATTCGACTTCCCCAAAACCAATCTTGACGAATGTAAGAATAGAGAAACAACAAAAAAGCAAGTATCCAAAAAAAGCAACTAATATAAACTGAGGATGGTGGGACCTCTTTAGCATTCTGATTCAACGTGAAAAGATATTTTCCATCAATTGAAAAAATGGAAAATTCATCAGAAGGGGTGCCTTTGTCTATCGTAATACGAGAATCAAGATCAAAATCCTCCACAAATTCGTTTCTCAAATAATCATTTTCATAACTATACGCATTTTTAAGTTTAATCAGTGCGACTGCAGTAAAAGACTCATGCGACTTTATTCGGCATTCGCAAATAGCATTTGGGAGAGTCACAATCTGCCCATCACAAAGCGCACCTACATTTACGCTTGTTACATCAAAAGCATTACTCGACCAAAAAATCAACACATTCCCTTCAAAAAGAAAGTAACCATCTTCCTTAGAATAATTATCAAAAGAGGTCAATTCTACATTATTTTTTTGAGAAATAAGCAGAAGCATCTTTTGCAACTTTTCGTCCGCTTCAAGTTCTTTTTCGTTTAACGTTTTTTGAAATTTACTTACCTCTTCACGAAAAACTTTCGAGTAAAAATTAAAATTTTCAAAAAAAACACCTAGACCAAAGCAAACCAGCATTGCTATGATTAAAATCAAAAATTTCTTTCTATTCCGTTTTTGAATCATCTTTTCCAAAAGAATTTCTTTCGCAAAAATAGCAAAAGAATAGAACAATTTACAATTACCCAACTCATAGTAAATTTAAACAAGCAATATACAATTGTTTTCGTATCTTTGCGACTATACATAAAAACGATAAAAATTCAATAAAGAAATTCATTATGGAAACAAAGTTTCATTATCAACCAATGTTCCCTCTTGGAGAGGACAAAACTGAGTATTATTTGCTTACAAAAGAGCATGTTTCAGTTGGAGAATTCGAAGGCAAGCCTATCTTGAAAATAGAAAAAGAAGGTTTGACAAAAATGGCGAATGCAGCATTTCGAGATGTTTCGTTTTTGCTTCGTCGCGAACACAACGAGCAAGTAGCAAAAATACTAAACGACCCAGAAGCAAGTGATAACGACAAATACGTTGCTTTGACGTTTTTACGCAATGCTGAAATTTCAGCAAAAGGAAAACTTCCGCTCTGCCAAGACACAGGTACTGCTATCATTCACGGAGAAAAAGGGCAACACGTTTGGACTGGCTATTGCGACGAAGAAGCTCTTTCGTTAGGTGTTTTCAAAACCTATACTGAAGAAAATTTACGATACTCTCAAAACGCTCCTCTAACGATGTACGATGAGGTAAATACTAAGTGTAATCTACCCGCACAAATTGACATAGAAGCAACCGAAGGGATGGAATATCGTTTCCTTTGCGTAACAAAGGGAGGTGGTTCGGCGAATAAGACATATTTATATCAAGAGACAAAAGCTGTACTTAACCCCAAAACGCTTGTTCCATTCTTGGTAGAAAAAATGAAATCACTCGGAACTGCAGCTTGTCCTCCTTATCACATTGCCTTTGTAATTGGAGGAACATCGGCAGAAAAAAACCTGCTAACCGTAAAATTAGCTTCTACTCATTATTATGATTCATTACCAACATCGGGCAACGAGTACGGACGTGCCTTCCGCGATGTTGAATTGGAAAAACAAGTGCTTGAAGAAGCTCACAAAATTGGTCTTGGAGCTCAATTTGGAGGAAAATATATGGCTCACGATGTGCGCATTATTCGTTTGCCACGTCACGGTGCAAGTTGTCCTATTGGGTTAGGTGTTAGTTGCTCTGCCGACAGAAACATCAAATGCAAAATCAACAAAGATGGTATTTGGATTGAAAAAATGGACGACAATCCATCAACGTTGATTCCTGCCGAATTGCGCAATGCAGGCGAAGGTGATGCTGTAAAAATCAACCTTAACCAACCAATGTCAGAAATTCTGAAAGAACTAACAAAATACCCTGTGGCAACTCGTTTGTCGCTAAACGGCACCATCATCGTTGGTCGAGACATTGCTCATGCAAAAATCAAAGAGCGTTTGGACAAAGGAGAACCAATGCCCGAATACCTAAAAAATCACCCAATATACTATGCAGGACCTGCTAAAACTCCCGCAGGAATGGCATGTGGATCAATGGGGCCAACTACTGCTGGTCGTATGGATTCGTACGTTGACTTATTCCAAAGCCACGGCGGTTCAATGATTATGTTAGCAAAAGGGAATCGTAGCCAAGCAGTAACTGATGCTTGCAAAAAACACGGAGGCTTCTATCTCGGCTCAATTGGAGGACCTGCAGCTATTTTGGCACAAAACAACATCAAAAGCATTGAGTGCGTAGAGTATCCAGAACTTGGAATGGAAGCTATTTGGAAAATTGAAGTAGAAAATTTCCCTGCATTTATTTTGGTAGATGACAAAGGCAACGATTTTTTCAAAAAAATCTAACACACAACTCCTTTTATAAAAAAGGGAATAAAAAAAGTTGGTTCGAGATGAACCAACTTTTTTGTTTGTATTCTGTTCTAGAATTACTTTACTAGTACTTTATATGTTTGTTGATTTAGTCTAACAACATAGATTCCATTTCTCAGTGCAATGCTATAGTTGTTTGTTGCAATTTTACTATCTAAAAGTTGACCAGTTATTGCAAAAACTTTTACAGATTTTTCGCCATTAAATTTAGCATAAACCACACCATTATGAGCATAAACTCGTTGTTCGTTCACTTCGTGCGATGGTTTAGTGATTACAGGAGTTTCTATACCCGTTGATCCTCCTTGTGTTTTTTTGTAAATAGCAACCGCTTTTTGCTTTCCCGACTCGTAGCACGAGAACAATTGAGAACTCGCGGTAGCATAAAAACGAAGATTATTTCTCGTCTTATCTCCTTGAGCAATTATAGAAGCTTCCGAACCGATTGAAATATCCCAAATAGAATTTTCGTCTTTTGCTTCTTTGGCTTTTAGGTAATTGCTAGACGAAGAAACTGCATAAAGATAACCTTCAGAAGTTTGCAAAAGCCAACCCGAAGTTGTATCCCGCAATGTAATAATGGCAATGTCAGAAGATGGACTAACCGCTATTTTGTTATCGGATATTTGAACAAGTGTCGATTTACAATTATTTTCTTCACTCAAGTATTTATTCATTGCATAATAATTACCATTATAAGCATCAGCCGAAACAATGACAATTTCATCTCCTGATAAAAGCTTACTATCATCTGTTACTAATTCAAAAATAGGCACTGCAATACAAGAACCAGAAGCAACAACGGAAGATGTTGTTTCACCACTGCTCAAAGTAATCGTCGCCGATGAAGTTGTTCCTACTGCTGTAGGCGAATAAGTAACGGTAACAACTTCATTAAGGATTTTTCCGTCAGTAGGAGAAATCAAAGAAGGCGAAACAGAAAACAAAGCATTACTCGACGACAATGTTACTGCATTTGTCAAACCTGCTCCATTCAACACAAAAGTTAAACTTTTTGTTTCGTTCACAACAACTTCATTGAAAATGAGAGAACTCGGATTCACCACAATGGCACTTCCAGAAACTGTTGTTACAACAATAGAATTAAGATAAAAAGCTTGTGAAGTATTTGCAACCGAAACTACAACGGCTCCACTACCCGAACCCACAAACCTATAAGTATTAGGATTTGCATCAGATTTTTTCTCAACGTTTGCAACATCTTGCGAATTACAATTAAACGTTGTTCCACCAACAGAAACTGACAAATCTGCTTTTCCACCAGTATTTGCCATCACATCAACGCTCACAACAGACTCCGAAAACGTTGCAGAGAAACTACCTGTCCAGGCGGCAGAAGATGTTCCAAATTGTTGCCCCGAATAAGTTGCTGCATTGAACGTGTTGCGTATAGCACCCGATAAAGTTGTTGCCGTCCAAGTAATATCTTCTTGCGTTAAAGTAGAACCAGAATCAGTTCCAAACTTAGCTTCCGAAGATAATTGCAAGGTCTTTGTCTCTGCAAAAACAGAAGTATTAAATACAAGTAAAACAGATATGTACAAAAAGATTTTAGAGAATAATTTTCTTACCATAAGCACCAAAATTTAAATTTTCAACAAATGTAAATTATTATTATGTATTTCTCCAATACAAATGAAGAAAAAAGATTATTTTCTTTTCAATACCAAAGCAGTACGACTTGGGATATAAAGTTTCAACCACTCTTTTTTCTCCAAGTGACTTGGTTGCGTAAAGTGTCCCACTCCTTCATCAATAAAACCAAACCCTCCAAACTTTTTGGCATCAGTATTCAAAACTACTTTGTAGTATCCTGCTTCTACCAACATTCCATAATCGGTAAAAGATTTTTGCCCATTGAAATTGAACACAAACAACAAATCTCCTCGCATAAATGCAACAACTTGATCTCCTTCATTATCCCAAACTTTTTGCAAGGCAAGTTGATTAAACTTCTTCTCCGTTTTAAGCACCGAGAGCATTTCTTTATCAAAATCCGCCAAATAGTGATAATTCAAAATCTTATCATCACACAAGTTCCACTGACGACGAGCATATTTGTATGACCAATCATTCCCTTCTCTTGGAAAATCAATCCACTCGGGATGTCCAAATTCATTCCCCATAAAGTTGAGATATCCGCCATTTATGGTACTTGCGGTAACAAGTCGAATGATTTTATGCAGAGCCAATCCACGATGAACCATAAAGGTTTCATCTCCTTTTTTCATATGCCAATACATATCTGCATCAATCAAACGGAAAATAATTGTTTTATCTCCAACCAAAGCTTGATCGTGACTTTCGGCATAACTGATTGTTTTTTCATCGACACGGCGATTGGTCAGTTCCCAAAAAATATGACCGGCCTTCCAGTCCTCATCTTTAACCTCTTTGATATATTTTATCCAGAAATCAGGAATTCCCATTGCCATACGATAATCAAAACCCATGCCTCCATCTTTGATTTTAGCTGCTAAACCGGGCATTCCGCTCATCTCTTCGGCAATAGTAATTGCATTTTTATTTACCTCATGAATCAACTTATTTGCTAAAGTCAAATAGCAAATGGCATCACCATCTTGGTTAAGATTGTAGTAATCTTCATAACCATTAAAATCTTGTCCAAGTCCATGATTTCTAAAAATCATCGAAGTAACACCATCGAATCGAAAACCATCAAACTTGTATTCGTCAAGCCAAAATTTACAATTGGATAGCAAGAAATGTAACACCTCTGTTTTTTCGTAGTTGAAACACAACGAATCCCAAGCAGGATGTTCGCGACGATCGCCTTCGTGAAAATATTGATAAGAAGTGCCATCGAATCGGCCGAGTCCTTCTATCTCATTTTTCACAGCATGAGAATGCACAATATCCATAATGACTGCAATGCCTAGACTATGAGCCTCGTCAATAAGTTGCTTCAACTCCTCTGGAGTTCCAAAACGCGAAGACGCTGCAAAGAAATTAGAAACATGATATCCAAAAGATCCATAATAAGGATGCTCTTGGATTGCCATTATCTGGATGCAATTGTAACCCGCTTTTGCTATTCGAGGTAAAACATTTTGTCTAAATTCATTATAAGTACCAACCTTCTCCTCCTCGGAAGCCATACCAATATGACACTCGTAGATAAAAAGAGGAGACGTATTAGGTTTGAATTTTTTATGCTTAAACTCATAATGATGAGTAGGATTCCACACCTGTGCTGAAAATATTTTGGTATAATCATCCTGCACAACACGACGACACCAAGCCGGGATTCTCTCTCCACAGCCGCCTTCCCAGCAAACCAATAACTTATAAAGTTGACCATGAGAAATCGCATCTTCCGACAAATGAATTTCCCAAACGCCATTTCCAATTGCCGAAAGCTCAAAATCTTCTGTTTTTTGCCAATTATTGAAATCGCCAATCAAGAACATTGCTGTTGCATTTGGAGCCCATTCTCTTAAAACCCAACCATTTTTAAGTTTGTGCAAACCAAAATACAAGTATCCTGTTGCAAAATTGCTCAACGAACCACAATCCTTTGTCAACTCTTTTTCTCGTTGTAAAAAATAACGATATCTGCCCTCAATAGCAGAAGCATAAGGTTCAAGCCAAGAATCGTTTTTTACGATATTTAAAGTCGCTTTTCGTCTCTTCAAAATAGCCATAATTGTTTCTATTTATAAGTCCTTCAGTGTTCTTTGATTGACAATCGTTCTCTCTTTATCAAAAATCCAACCCCATTTGTTGAAATATTTTATCATATTCCAGATATGAATAAACAACAACCTCAAACTCTTGTACGATGCTCTTTGATGCAAATGATTAACAGTAACAAGAGGAAAATAAATTGTCTTATAAAATTGATGAATACGACGAGTTAAATCGATATCTTCTGGATAAAGGAAATAACGTTCATCAAACATTCCAACACGCTTTATAGCTTCCATCCTTAGAAACATAAAACAACCAGACAAATAAGGAACGTCTATTTCTTTAGAAAAATTGGCTCTTTGTAATTCAAAACGTTTTTTCCGACGTTGGAACCAACCTTTAGGTGTAAATCTTCTCACAATCAAATCTATAGGCGTAGGTAAAAGTTTTGCTAAGAACTGCATATTCCCTTCTCGATCAATCACTTTTGGCATAACCAAACCGATCTCCTTGCGTTCCTCCATAAGATTCATCAGTGTTGAGATATCACTCGCCTTACACTTTACATCAGGATTTATAACCAAATGATAAGCAACATCGCGCTTTATACTTTCCGACAAAGCAACATTATGAGCAACGCCATATCCTAAATTTTTTCCAGTAAAAAAATAACGCACACGATGCTTATTTGACAACGAATCAGGCAATTGCTGCTTGTTTGGCGAATTATCAATTAGAAAAACACGACTAACTTGTGGGTTAGTCAAAAACTCGTTCAATTGAGGAACAATTTCCTCCAAACTAGTTTTATACAAAACAATAGATATGTTTGTTTTTAACTTCATTCCTCAAAAAAACTTTTGCAAAGGTAAGAAAAAGAGATTAGAGAAATATCCTTCTCTAGTCAAATTCGCACTCATTCAAAACATGCATTGGTACCTTTATAAAATCGTTCTGTTTTATTGCATCAAACTTCGAGAATTCACTACCTAATAATTCAAATTTAGTAGGAATTTTTTGCATTGATAAAGAAACATCTCCCGTAATTATTTCTATTGCCTTTGCCAAAAGCGGTTCATTTTCATCGCCAAGTTGCACCGCTGGAAAAAGATTATCTTCTACGTAATAATCAGGCGATAATCCATCTTTAAAATCCGTAAAACCCTTAGAATTTGCATATTTTGCCACAATTGGCAAAAGTGCCCAATTTTTAATTGTAGGCAAATTTGGTTGAAACAAAAACATCGAAGTGTATTTTCCATACGTTGTTTGCCCAATTTGAACAACATTCATATAAGGGCTAAGTCCAACAATCGTCAGTTCTGATGCCGAAGCCGAATTTTTGCTTGTAAGAACAAACAATCGATTAAGATTTAGATTGCATTCCACACTTTTATCAAATCGTCGCTCAAGAAGTTTCGTCTTACCTTTACTTCTCCAATAAGATTCGTAGTTAGAATTCCAATGATTTCTAATCAAAACAGACTCCGACTCAACCACCGATTTTGGGGCCAAAGAACTACAGAGAAACGTACTTGCTGTTTCGTCGCCTCCTCTATTGTAGCGCAAATCAAGCACTAATTCCTCCACACCATTTTCCTTAAAATTTCGAAGGACTTCCTCTAAAGAAGAATTAAAATCTCCGATAAAACTATTGTAAACCAAATAACCTATTTTACAACCATTTTTTGTCACAATCTTCGACAAAAGAATAGGATTTATTGTTTCTGTTGTTGCCGTCAAAGAAACGTTTTCTTGAGTTTCCACAACATTAGAATCGGCCCACTTCCCCTTAGTCAAAGTTATTTCGGATGCAGAAACAAAGTTTTTATAATTGTTGGAATTAATTTTCTCGCCATTGATCCGAACGAAATAATCGCCACGTTTTATTCCTGCTCTGTCGGCAGCTGTATTTGGAACAACATACTCGACCACAGCAAAATATTCATCATCAGTAACTTTGTAAAAAACCAATTGATAACCAAATGTCATTTCGATACCTTTCAGACTATTTGTCAAGGATTTTGCATCGTCAGTGATGTACGACCAACAATCTTCCGAATAAAGTAATTTTTTGAAATATTGTTTCGGATTACTTTCTTTGTTAATGTCAAGATTCGGCATTTGCTCACTCCAAAGGTAAGCTTCTTGCATACAATCACGAATAAACTCATTAACCTTCAATGTATTGTATTCCTTCATTTGTTCATTGTCGCAAGAACAAAAAAGCAAACAAACGGAAACAAACAAAAAACTTTTTATCTTCATCTTTTTTTGGGGAAAGAAAGAATGGAATACGAACTACACCGTATCCATAAAACTTTTCTGCACTTTGTTGAACACAACTATTCCTATTGCCAAAAGCACAAGCATAAAACAGAAACTATAAGCAAGCATCGTCCAACTAAACTCTCCAACACCAAGAAAACCATATTTGAATGCCTCAACAATTCCCGTAAGAGGATTTAGCGACATTACAAAACGAAGTTTCTCATTTGTAATAGTACTCAACGGATAAATTATAGGAGTTGCGTACATCCAAAGTTGAACAAAGAACGAAAGTAAGAATTGTAAATCGCGATATTTAGTTGTCATCGACGAAAACAAAATTCCAAACCCAAGCGCCAATCCCGCCAAAAGCATAACCAATGCAGGGAACAACAAAGCATACCAATTTGTCTGAATAGAAGTTTCTGTGAACAATTGATAATAACAATAAATCAATAGAAAAAGAGAGAACTGAATCAGAAAACGAACCAAATTAGAAATAACTGTAGAAAGCGGAACTATCAATCGTGGAAAATAAACTTTCCCGAACATTCCAGCATTGACAACGAACGTATTTGATGTTTTGGTCAAACAATCAGCAAAATATTGCCACATGCAAATCCCTGCTAAATAGAACAATGGTTGAGGCAAACCATCGGTAGAAATTTGAGCAATCCCTCCAAAAACAACCATATACATCACTGTTGTAAAAAGTGGCTGAATAAGATACCACAAAGGACCAAGAATAGTTTGCTTGTACTGCGTTATAACATCGCGTTTGATAAACAACTCACAAAGATCGCGATACTGCCAAATTTCCTTAAAATCAACTTCCAAAAGTTTGTTTTTTGGTTTTATTTCCGTAGTCCACTTCTCCATTTTTTCACACTTCGTTTATTACAATTCCTCTTGCGGAAATTCGTCGGAGGAATTAACATAAAATTGTTTTCTCAACTCGCTCAATTCTTCTCTAATCTCCTTAAGTCTTTCTGCTATTTTCTGAGTTTTTTCGCTTTGATTTTTTTTACTCCTTATACGCTCTTTTGCGCCTTCTATGGTAAGTTTTTGATCTCGCAAAAGATGCTGAATTATTTTTATGTCGTCAATGTTTTTTTGAGTATAAAATCGGGTTTTCTTTCCATTGGTACGAGGTTTCAAATGTCGAAACTCCTTTTCCCAAAAGCGCAAAGTAGAAGCATTTTCTCCCACAAGTTTTGCTACCTCATCTATTTTCCAAAAAACTTTTTCCATTTTTACATTCTCACCCGAAGTCGTTGTCCAATGCGAATAGTTGTACCACTGAGTTTATTGAGCCGTTTCAAACTTGCTACCGACACATGATATTTTTGTGCAATTCCACTTAACGTATCTCCAGAACGCACTTTATGATAAGTTGCTGTGCTATAGTCATATTCTGCCAATTTTGCCACAGCTTGTTGTGAAATTAACTCTTCCGCTTTATATGCAAGAATCGTATCTGTGTTTTCGATAAAAGAGTTTACCTTCCCAAACGGCAACACTAAAGCATAAGGTTTTATGTTCCCAGGAATCAAATCCCTACGATACTGGGGATTTAGCATTCTCAATTCGTCAATAGGAATATGGAGCACCTCCGAAATTTGCTTCAGATGCATTCTCTTATCTATCATTACCGTATCTGTAGCCAAAGGGAAAGTTGTTGAACGAGGACAAATGTTATGTTGCTCATAATAATTCATAATGTAATTTGCAGCAATAAAAATGGGCACATAACCACGAGTTTCTCGAGGAAGATACGGATAAATATCCCAGTAACTTCGTTTTCCTCCCGAGCGATAAATGGCCTTATTTACATTTCCTGGACCACAATTATAAGCAGCTATAACCAAATACCAATCTTTGTAAATACTATATAAATCTTTAAGGTACTTTACCGCGGCCGTAGTAGATTTTAGAGGATCCATACGTTCGTCAACCAAACTATTAATTTCCAACTTATAAGATCGGCCCGTGCCTACCATAAATTGCCACAAACCTGCTGCGCCTACTCTTGAAACGGCTTTAGCATTTAATGCCGACTCTATCACAGGCAAATACTTCAACTCCAACGGAATATTGTGAGCCGAAAGCGCATTTTCAAATATTGGAAAATAATACTGATGCCCCATTCCAAGCAGATATTCAACTTGTCCTGGCTTTTGCGCATAAAAATTAATTGAAGAACGCACAGGAGCATTAAAAGACATTTCCATTTCGTGTGGCAGTTTTTGCAAACATTCAATATAAACACTATCTGGCAAAAGAACTGTTCCCGTTCCTTTTTGACAATCGCCAAATGACATTTTCTGAACCAACCAAGTTTTCAAAACAGAATCCATATTATGTTCCAATTCGTAAGGAACAATAGTTTCTACTGAATCTAATTTAGAGTCAACAATCTGATTATTATTAGCCAAAACAACATTGGCAAACAATAAAAACAAAACACTTATAAAGATATATTTTTTCATTTTTCTTTATTTATCAAACTAAAATGTAATATTAAGTTGCATCCCCAATGCTGAATTTTTTGAAATTAGTCTGTTATCGTCAGTTTCTATCAACGTAGGAGCAACTCGCATTGACAAGTCTGGACTCACATCAAAATTGCTTAGTTGGGCATCAACAAAGGCATCAACAATAGAAAGTGCATAAACTGCCACTGAAATAATAATACTCAAATCGCGATATTTGCGATAATAATTCTGCTTCTGATTCAAAAAATCCTTTGCCCATGCCGAATTTGGATCTACGCTATAAGGCAAAACCTGCAAATGACTATTCGTGTTTGGATCCGTATCTGCAATATCTTTATAGGCAGTAATATAGTCCTTATAATACTTCCCATTCCACGTAATAGCATAAATACACCCTGCAACACCGCCATAAACAATAGGCAACTTCCAGTATTTTCGATTATATATTTGTCCCAAACCAGGAAAAATTGCTGCAAGCCAAACACTTCTTGTTGGATTGGGTTTGAAAACAGGTTTCTCCCACGAAACACTATCGACATCTGCTATTAAAATCCTCTCTTCCGAATAATTTTCATAAAAAGCAGAATCAACGGCAATAGTTTGAAGCGAATCTTCTTTGGATAAATCCACGCATTCTTCTTTCTGAAGTTTCGTTGTATCAGCAAATTCGCTTTGAGCCAAAGAAGTCAAAGCGAACAACACCTGTATTAGACATACTAAGACAAACCGAAACTTCATTTTTAGTTTTCTCGTTTTTCCTTTTTATCTTTGAAGTTGTTGCAACAACTTATTCAATTCTTCTTCATTAGCAAATGAGATAGACACTTTTCCCTTCCCTTTCTCGTCGCAACTAAAAACGACACTTTTGCCAAATAGATTTTTTAGCGTCTGCTGATAAGGCAAGAACTTCTCGTTCAACGGTTCTTTTTTCTTCGTAGGTTGTTCTTGATTGATATTTCGAATAATCTCCTCGGTTTTTCTTACCGAATAACCATTTTTGAGAATCTCTTTATAAACAGACAACTGCTTTTGAGCATCGTCAAGCGCCAACAATGCTCGAGAATGTCCCATATCAATTTTCTTCTCCGTAATTCCCACCTGAATTTCTGCTGGCAAACGCAACAAACGCAAATAATTGGCTATAGTTGTTCTTTTCTTTCCCACGCTTTCGCTCAAAGCTTCTTGCGTTAAATCAGATTGTTCAATCAGTTTTTGATAAGTCAATGCTATTTCTATTGCATTCAAATTTTCTCGCTGAATATTTTCAATCAGCGCCATTATGAGCACGTTTTCGTCTTTTGACGTTTTTACATAAGCAGGAATTCTTTTTAGTCCAGCAAGTTTTGAGGCACGATAACGTCTTTCCCCCGCAATAATTTGATAGGTTCCATCATCATTCTTTTTCAACGTGATAGGAGTTATTAACCCTATCGACTTAATCGAATCCGAAAGTTCCTGCAAAGCCTCTTCATCAAAAACAGTTCGAGGCTGATTAGGATTAGGAAAAATTTTTTCAATATCAATTTCGCTGATTGAAGAAGATCCACTTGTTACAACTGTACTATTTTGTCCAAGAAGTTCTTCCAAACCGCGACCTAAAACACTTTCTCTTTTTGCCATATAAATCTATTTTATCTTATTTTTTGCCAACAATTCTTTCGCCAGAACTAAATAATTTTGAGCTCCGCGCGAAGCATAATCATACTCAATAGCCGCTTTGCCATAACCAGAAGCTTCGCTTAATTTTACGTTTCTATATATCGCAGTTTTGAACAACATTGATTCAAAGTGCTTACGAACCTCATTGGCAACCTCATTGGCATAACGCAAACGAGTATCATACATCGTCAACAAAAATCCTTCTATTTTCAGTTCTGGGTTCAAATTATTTTTAACGAGTTTGATTGTATTCAAAAGTTTACTCAAACCATCAAGTGCAAAATACTCGCACTGAACAGGAATAATCACAGAATCGGCTGCAGTAAGCGAATTGAGCGCAATTAGTCCCAAAGAAGGCAAACAATCAATCAAAATATAGTCATAATCGCCTTTTATTGGGCTCAGAACATCCAAAAGTTTGGTGTTTCTATTTTCCAATTTAGCCATCTCTATTTCGGCTCCTACCAAGTCAATATGAGAGGGCAGTAAAGAAAGGTTTTTAATTGATGTTTGAACAATTGCGCTTTTGGCAGAACTTTCACCCAACAAACATTCGTAAACGGTATTTTCCAAGTCCTTCACCATCACTCCAAGTCCGGTCGAAGCATTAGCCTGTGGATCAGCATCTACCAAAAGGACTTTTTTACCCAAATTAGCCAACGAAGCCGAAAGATTTATGGCCGTAGTGGTCTTGCCAACACCGCCTTTTTGATTCGCAATCGCAATAATTTTTCCCATAACAATTCTGCTGAAAATTAATTAGCAAAATAACTCATTTTTTCGTAAAAATGCAAATAAAAAGTGGAGCAAGAGGATTTTTTCGGTGCTACCCTACCACGATATTTCCAACGAAACTTGAGAAAAAATATCTTCAATATCTTTCTCTGAAATACGTTCAAAATGTTCTTCGACAGGAGCAATCAGAACCCCACACATTTCTGCTGTTCCTGGACTAATAAGCAACTTTTCAGATTCATCTTCGGCGCTATACTGCCAAGGACGAAAAGTTTTTCGAGGGAGAACAAGCACATGCCAACACTCGTTTTCATAAAACGCAACCACATTCATCATCGGCTCCGCATTATCCGTCTGCAATTTTGCATAAATCTCCCGAAAAATATCAATCACCTCGTTTTTGCAAGGATTTACAACCTCCACAACACTTCTGAGGTAATTTTTCCAAAGAAAAACCGACGATCGAATCTCTTTTTTCTCTACTGTACTTCGCTGCCCGATTAAAGGCAAAAAGTTTTTTGTGCCTGCCTGAAAATGAAAATGATCAGGAGCAGAAGCTCCGCTTTTTGGACCGTTATAAAACACCACAAAATCCGGCAAAAGCATTGCCAAATCAAGCATATCTGAAAAGTGCGGCAAAATTTCTTGTATTTTATGCGTTTTGTGCGGAATTGTAAAATGCTGCGGGAAAATAGGATACGGATTAACAAGCAGAACATAATCTCGCCACGAAATTTCCAATTGTTCCTTTGGTCGATTTTTTTCACATAAAAAACAAGGACGAGCAGAAATACTCTTAGCATCAATTTTTGCCGAAGAAGATTTTATGCGAGAGGGATTAAAATGAACCTGAACATCAACTTCTCCTATTTTGAATTCTCTCACCTGAACAGTTGATAGAAGAGCAAAATTGTTACGTGCCAACTCCCAGTTATTCAATTGAGAATTAAAAAAACGAATCAGTTGCGACCGCATAAACTTCTCTTTCAAAATCGCTTAATTAAAAACAATAGTTTTGTTTTTATAAGTCAATATTTTTCGTTCTATATGTTTACCAACAGCTCTCGAGAGGACTATTTTCTCCAAATCCCGACCTTTTTTTACCAACGTATCTACAGTATCTTTATGAGAAATGCGAACGATATCTTGCTCAATAATCGGACCTGCATCCAAATCGCTCGTAACATAATGACTGGTTGCACCAATAAGTTTCACACCTCGTTCAAAAGCCGCATGATAAGGTTTTGCTCCCATAAAAGCTGGCAAAAAAGAATGATGAATGTTGATGATTCGCTCTTTGTAATACTCAATAAAATCAGCCGAAAGCACCTGCATATAACGAGCCAACACAATAAAGTTTATATCGTATTTTTCTAGCAATTCAAGTTCAATGGCTTCTTGTTGTGCCTTATTCTCTTTGGTAATCGGCAAACAATGGAAAGGTATTCCAAAACGATCAGCTGCCTCTTTCATATCAGGATGATTACTGATGATTAGCGGAATCTCTACATTCCACTCGCCTGAAGTATAACGTGCCAACATATCATACAAACAATGTGACATTTTTGACACAAAAATTGCCATTCGTGGAACTTTTGAACTAAAATAAATACGGAATATCATATCATATTTTCGTGCATAAAGCGTAGAAAAATACTCCTCAATTTTTTCTTGCGGAATAATAAAGTTTTTCAAGTCCCACTCTACACGCATAAAAAAGATATGATCCTGACGATCAACATACTGATCAAGATAAAGGATGTTCCCTCCATTGACATTTATAAAATCTGTAACCGTAGCCAAAAGCCCCTGTTTATCAGGGCAATACATAAGCAAAATTGCTGTTTCCGACATATTTTTAGGTTGTTCCATTGTTCTTTCGTTTTTTTTAAGAAAAATTTATTTTCATTCTGCAAACAAGTGTTTCAGAACGCTTGGCTTCAAAAAGATAATCGCTGGTTGAATTCATTCCCATAGATAAATCCAAATCATCGTTCAAAAGAGACTCACTCACAAAATTCAATTCCAAAGACCTTACCGTTTTTTGAGAAAAAAACGTTTGTGGTTCAGGAATTATATTCAAGAACCATTCGATATATTTTCCACTATAAACGTGAATATTTGTATCAATATCGCTATAAAGTGGAACATATTTTTTCGTCAATATCGGGGTCAAATCTCCTATTCGACGAGGTCTTTGACACAAAGGTGGTCTTTTGGTTGCAAACTTCACATACGCCTCATCAAAGTTCACTGCTTTTCGAGTTTGCATATCCAACATCGCCCAAACCGAAGAAGCCGCTCCAATAACCTCACCCGAAGCCGATGTAATGGCAAAATTACGCGTCGTAACCATCCGATTTGCATCTTCAACCCACGTTTCCACAAAGATATCATCGCCTAATTTTGGCAGAGAATTCAACTCTATCAAGAAACGGCTTAACACCCAAGTTCGATTATTACGTTGCAAATACTCCATCCCAAAACCATTCAAAGTTGCATTCCTTTCCGAAGCATCGAGCAAAATGCTAAACAATCGTGGTAAAAAAAGATGTTTGGAAAAATCAACATCCAAAATCGATACATTATATAAAAACTTTGATTGAGACATTGCTAAATTTTATCTTCGTTTTTTACCGTTTTTATTATTCTTTTTCCGAGCAACTAAATCTTTTGAAGAAATTAGTGGCGTAGAACCCTCAAACGAAAGTTTCCCTTCTGACAACTCTAGCAAATCTTCCTGAATTTTAGCATCATCAACATTATCCTTGTTCCAAAGAATAAAGAGTTTTTTCATCTGATTCGCAAGTTGCAACGTCAATTGTTCTCGTTCTTCGCTCGGTTCCATTTCTTGTATCTTTTTTACCAGATTTTGCAAGAAATAGCCATAATGTTTATGCCGAATTTTCTTTTGCGGATACGCTATTTTTTCGGGCTTTGCAACATTTTTCTTTGCTTCTTCAATGTCATAAGGATAATCAATATCCAACTTATAATCAGACATTAAAGCTAGATGATCCCAAAGTTTATGCTTAAAATCGTCCACATCTCGCAGATAAGGGAACATATTGCCCATCACATTAATAATAGTTTGAGCAGCAAGCATTCTTTCTTCTTTGCTATCTATGGTAAGCGCATGATTAACCATTTGCTGAACATGTCGTCCATACTCGGGCAAAATCAACTCTATTCTTTTCTGATATTCCATTTTCTATTTCTCTTCTGATGCAATATTTTCTAAATCAGTTTTTTGGGAAGCGTAGCAATAAAATCTTTCAAATAAAAAGGTTCAAAATATGCTACATCTTGAAATTTTTCTTGAGCAAAAAACGTTGCCGAAAGTCGAGTCATATTTTTTGCAAAAGGCACCACATTTGGCACAAATATCGCATTCTGATGCGTTAAAACATTGCGACATTTTTCTGCTCCATCACCAAAAAAATAAACTTTATGACTCGCCAAAATATCAGAAAAACTATCTTCCGAAACAATTTCAGCAGAAATAGGCACAACCCGTTCCAAATGTTTATTATAAAAGGCTGTATAAACCTCCATTCGTCTTGCATCAATCATTGGACAAAGCAAGTCATCTTCGCCAAGCGTCATGCCTGTTTCTATCAACCCTTCACACAAAACCGCCAACGTATCAACAGCAATCAAAGGCACATTCCAACCATAGCAAAGTCCCTTTGCTGAAGAAACTCCAATTCGCAAACCAGTATAAGAGCCTGGTCCACAACTCACCGAAACAGCATCTACATTCAAATTTTCTTTTGTCAAGAAAGACACTATCTCCTGCAAAAAACGAGGCAACATCGTTGCATGTGAAAGTCCGCCTAACTCCATGCGTTCCATTATGCAAGATGAATTTTGAGAGAGAGCTGCAGAGCAAACCGTAGTAGAGGTTTCGATCTGTAAAATTACTGCCATAACCAAAAATGTTGTGCAAAAATAGAAAAAAGTTAAAGAGGCGCAAGTATTCCCATTCAGAAAAAAAACTTCAACAACTATTGTTTTTATAAATAAAAGTTGTAATTTTGCACTTCCATTTCAGGGAGAGATGGCAGAGTGGTCGATTGCATCGGTCTTGAAAACCGACGTACTGAGAGGTACCGGGGGTTCGAATCCCTCTCTCTCCGCCAAAATAAAACGCAAAAGTTTTTGCGTTTTATTTTTTTTACTCTTCTCACAGACCAATTATTCTACTTTTTGTCCGAGGATAACCTTGATACAATCAGGTTACCTGGACAAAAAGTAGGATAATTAGAGTTGAAAAAACTCTTAGTGGACAAAAAGTAGGATGATTTCCTCAGCA
>JAGCAG010000042.1 GCA_017652785.1 Paludibacteraceae bacterium
CTACAGTGCTTGGTCTTATTGTTGCTATCATTCTTCAAATTTTCTACAACTACATCTTGTCTTGCATTGACTCTGCAGTAAATGAAATGGAAGACTCTTCTATCTCTTTATTGGATATCGTAGTAAAACAATCTAAATAAAAATAAAGGAAACACATTATGTCTAAATTCATAAAACTATTACCAAAAATATCGCTATGGTTGCTTTTTGCAGCTTCATTGGTGATTACGGTTTTGTTTTTTGTAGGCGGAAGCAACACTATTGACATCGCAGGAACAGAATGGGATGAGCCTGTTTACACAAACTTATTGTTAAACTGGACATATGTTCTTTGTGCTTTGGTAGTGCTAATCACTTTGGCAGTTTCCGTTATGCAATTTATCAAAACGTTTATTGCAAATCCTAAAAAAGGAATCGTATCGTCGTTAGTTATTTTGCTAATTGTAGCTATTTTCGCAATCTCTTGGGCATTAGGTAGCGCAGAAACTCTCAATATCATTGGTTACGAAGGAACAGACAATACTGGATTCTGGGCAAAATATTCTGATATGTGCTTGTATGTAGCTTACACATTAGGAGCTGGCACTTTATTGGCTTTGTTTGGCTCAATGATTTACGCAAAGTTTAAATAACCTAAAACATTAAAACAATGGGAAAAAAGAAAGTTGAAGAGATCAATGCAAGTTCTACGGCTGACATTGCCTTTTTGTTACTTATTTTCTTCCTTGTAACAACAACAATGTCTGTGGACAAAGGTTTGTCTCGTCGTTTGCCACAACCACTTCCTCCAAATATGGAAAAGCAAAATATGGAAGTAAACAAACGCAACACATTCATTGTATTATTGAACAGTAACAATCAATTGCTTGTGCAAGGAGAGGTTATTGACGTAAAGGATTTGAGAGAAAAAGCGAAGACCTTTATCAAGAACGAATTTAACGACCCAAATCTTCCAAGACGTGAAGAAATTGACGTTGAGTTCTTTGGTAAGGTAGAAGTTACAAAAGATCACATTATCTCTCTTCAAAACGACCGCTACACCCAATACCAAGCATACATTGAAGTGCAAAATGAGTTAGTAGCAGCCTACAATGAGTTGAGAAATGAGATTGCGAAAGAAAAATTCGGTATGGCATACGATGCGTTGGATGAAGATCACCAAAAAGCAATTCAAAAGATTTATCCTCAACGTATATCGGAAGCTGAACCTAAAAATTATGGAGGAAAGAAATAATGGCAAAAATTAGAAAAAAAGGTGGCAAAGATTTGCCTGCAATTAGTACAGCATCACTACCTGACATTATTTTTATGCTTTTATTCTTCTTTATGACTGTAACTTCAATGAAGGAGGTAACTTATATGGTTACAATCCGTCCTCCAGAAGCTACTGAACTTCAAAAATTGGAAAAGAAAACACTTGTTCGTTACATCTACATGGGAGAACCAAAACGCGAATTTCAGAAGGCATATGGTTCAGAAACTCGTATTCAGTTGGACGATGCTTTTGCTGATATCAATCAATTGGAAGAGTATGTTGTTCGCGAACGTAGTGCTATGAAAGAAGAAGATCAAAACTTATTGACTATTTCTATCAAGGCAGATAAAGATACTCGAATGGGTATTGTAACTGATGTTAAGCAAGCACTCCGTCGTGCTTATGCGCTAAAAATCAATTATGCTGCCGTTCAACGGACAGAATATTAAGAAGTTTTTGTTTTCATAAGAAAAAAACACCCTTGGCGATTTGTTGAGGGTGTTTTTTTATTGATAATCACCATTCTTTTTTTTGAGGAAAAGAAGAACATTCTTCGATTTTTATTGACTAAATTTGCCAAAGATTTACAAACAAAAAAACATATAAATTACTATTCAGATATGAAAATTTTAGTTCTTAATTGTGGCAGTTCTTCTATCAAGTACAAACTCTTTCAGATGAGTACAAAAAAGGTACTTGCGCAAGGTGGTATTGAAAAAATTGGGATGGATGATTCTTTCTTAAAAATAACTCTTTCGAGTGATGAAAAAGTAATTCTAAAGAAAACCATTCAAGAACACACCGCAGGTATTGAGTTTATTTTGGAGATGTTAACAGATTCTAAATACGGATGTTTACAATCTCTTAACGAAATTGATGCTGTAGGTCATCGAATTGTGCACGGAGGAGAAAAATTCAATCAGTCTGTAATCATAACTCAAGAAGTTATAGACAAAGTTAAAGCTTGTGTTGACATCGCTCCACTTCACAACCCAGCAAACCTAAAAGGCATTGAAGCCATTTCAAAACTCTTGCCATCGTTGCCACAAGTAGGAGTTTTTGATACAGCATTTCATCAAACAATGCCTGATTATGCTTATATGTATGCACTTCCTTATGAGTTCTACTTGAAATATGGCATTCGTCGTTATGGTTTTCACGGGACAAGTCATCGTTACGTATCAAAGCGAGCATGTGATTTCTTAGGTCTTGATTACAAGAACACAAAAATAATAACTGCCCATGTCGGGAATGGAGGTTCTATTACTGCTATAAACAACGGTGAATCTATTGATACTTCCATGGGATTAACTCCCGTGGAAGGACTAATGATGGGGACTCGTTCTGGAGATGTTGATTTGGGCGTTATTACCTACTTAATGAAAAAGGAAGAATTGAGTGTAGACGACATTGCTAACATCATCAACAAAAAAAGCGGTTTGCTTGGTGTTTCTGGTGTATCAAGTGACATGAGAGACATTGACAATGCCATTGAAGAAGGAAACAAACGTGCAAAATTAGCTCTTGAAATGTATTGTTATCATATCAAAAAATACATTGGTTCCTATGCTGCAGTTCTAAATGGCGTTGATGTGTTGGTTTTCACTGGTGGAGTTGGAGAAAACCAAGCTCCTCTTCGACAACAAATATGTGAAGGGTTGAGCTATTTGAGTATTAAATGCGATACGGAAATCAACAAAATGGCACGAGGTGTAGAAGCAGAAATTTCTACAAAAGACTCAAAAGTTCGTGTTGTAGTAATCCCAACAGACGAAGAACTTATGATAGCTAGCGATACCTTGGCTTTAATAAAATAAAAAAGTAAAAAGCGATGAAATCATTTACAAACGTAAAAGATCTTGGCAACCTAAACGATGCTATCAAAGAAGCACTTGAAATAAAACAAAATCGTTTTGCCTACAAACATATAGGAGAAAATAAAACTTTGTTAATGGTGTTCTTTAATTCCAGTTTAAGAACACGCCTAAGCACTCAAAAAGCTGGAATGAATTTAGGAATGAATACCATTGTTTTAGATGTCAATCAAGGAGCTTGGAAGTTGGAAACCGAACGTGGTGTAATTATGGACGGAGATAAGCCCGAACATCTACTTGAAGCTATTCCGGTTATGGGTTGTTATTGCGATGTTATTGGAGTTCGTTCTTTCGCACAGTTTGAAAGTAAAACCTTTGACTACGAAGAAACCATTTTAAACCAATTTATTCGCTATTCAGGGAAACCAGTTTTCAGCATGGAAGCTGCTACTGGCCATCCACTCCAAGCTTTTGCTGACTTAATTACCATTGAAGAACATAAGAAATCTGAACGACCAAAAGTCGTACTGACTTGGGCTCCACATCCACGAGCACTACCTCAAGCTGTTCCTAATTCTTTTGCCGATTTTATGAATGAAGCAAATGTTGAGTTTGTGATTACTCATCCTAAAGGATACGAATTGGACGAGAAATTTGTACGTGGGGCGAAAGTAGAATATTGCCAAGAAAAAGCATTCGAAGGTGCAGACTTTATTTATGCTAAAAATTGGGCTGCATACCAAGATCCAAATTACGGAAAAATCCTTTCCAAAGATCGTTCTTGGACAGTGGATTCTGCAAAGATGAATCTTACAAACAATGCCTATTTTATGCATTGTCTGCCAGTAAGACGCAACATGATTGTTTCTGACGATGTAATAGAGTCTCCACAATCATTGGTTATTCCTGAAGCTGCCAATAGAGAAATCTCAGCACAAACAGTTCTGAAAAGACTATTGCAGTAAGTATTAGCAACTTTTTCTAATAAAAAGGATTACAACTTTTTGTAATTTTGCATTAGAAAAAACGGAATGTAGCGCAGTTGGTAGCGCACTACGTTCGGGACGTAGGGGTCGGGCGTTCGAGTCGCCTCATTCCGACTTTTAATTTTCTTTTGATAGCGATGAAAAAGGCACTTCTTTTTACAGTTCTTTTGGTATTTCTGTTCTCGTGCGACAATGAAAAATATTGTTGGCGTTGCACAACAACCACGATGGCAACAATAGATACTTTGGGGTATAGAATAAAATACGATACCGTTTGTTACAAAACAAACAGAGAAATAAAACGCTACGAAAGATCTCACACAAACAAACCAACAGGACTTTTTGGTATACATGTTGGAACTGAAACTAAATGTGAAAAGTACTAATGATTATGGATACTTATAATTTTGACGAAATTCGTCCTTTTGACTCTTCTGAATTACAAGAAGCCTTTGCCTTGTTGATGAAAAATGAAACTGTACGTTCTTTCATACGGCAGATTTTTCCTCAAATACCTTTAGAACTTGTTGAAACTCAGTTAAAACAAATAAAAACAAGTTACGAATTTCAAAAATTATTTATTTATCCTGCAATAGAAACTTTTCTCCGTAAAATAGCAAACGGCATTACGTTCTCGGGATTGGAAAATTTAGACAAAAAACAAGCTTACTTATTTATCACAAATCACCGAGACATTGTTCTTGATTCTGCACTTTTGAACTATATCTTAATGCAAAATCAATTTAATACCACAGAAATTGCCATTGGAGATAATCTTCTGATAAAAGATTGGATAAAAACGTTTGTACGCGTAAATCGAAGTTTTATTATTCAGCGCAATGCTCCAATTCGTCAGATGGTTGAGATTTTGAATCGCCAATCGGCATACATACGTCATGCAATTGTTGATAGAAATCAATCTATTTGGATTGCACAACGAGAAGGTAGAGCCAAGGATTCTAACGATGTTACCCAAGAAAGTATCCTAAAGATGTTTGCACTGAATGGGAAAAATTCTTTTAACGAAAATCTGCAAGAATTACACATCTGTCCCGTTTCTATTTCTTATGAATATGATTCTTGTGATTACCTAAAAGCTAAAGAATTCCAACAAAAAAGAGACAATAGCAGTTTCAAGAAATTGCAAGCCGACGATATGGAAAATATGAGTGTTGGAATAAATGGATATAAAGGAAAAATTCATTTTCATTTCTGTGGAGAAATTTCCGATAAAATAGCACAAATAGAAGGAAATAAAAATGAACAATCCGAGCAAATTGCTAAACTTATTGACAAAAATATCCATGCAAATTACTTTATCTACAATTGTAATAAGATAGCATTTGATTTGCTACAAAACACAACGAAATATTCAAACGAATATACACCAGAAGAAAAGCAGAAATTTGAAGAATTGCTGAATGAAAAAATCGCTAATATCAAATTAGAATCGAAAGATGTAGATTTTTTGAGAACAAAGATTCTTGAAATGTATGCCAATGTGCTAATTAACTACGAAAAAGCACATTGTTAAGAGACTTACCAAAAAGATGAAAAATATTTTTTTGGAGCAACACATCAAAAGATTAAAAAACAAACGTATTCTTATAGTTCCTCTTGATTGGGGGATTGGGCATGCAACACGCTGTGTTCCAATCATAAAATTATTACTTTCGAATCAAAACGAAGTAATCATTGCCTCAAGTGGTGAAGCTTTAGCATTCTTGCAAAGGGAATTTCCAAAACAAACATTTCTAAAATGGAATTCTTATAACATACGCTATTCCTCATCAAAAACACAAATTTGGGCAATGCTTTCTCAAAGCCCAAAAATCCTATGGAATATCTACAAAGAGCATAAAAAACTGAAAACCATCATTAAGAGAGGGAAAATCGATGTTATTATTTCTGACAATCGATTTGGTCTTTGGAATTCGTCCGTTGAAAGCATTTATATCACTCATCAAATAATGATAAAAATGCCTCTTCAATTAAAATTCTTCGAGCCACTACTCTATTCTCTCCATAAGAGAATTATAGAAAAATATGACCATTGCTGGATTCCTGATTTAGAGGGAGAAAATAATCTTTCTGGAGATTTATCTCACAAATATCCTTTACCCAAAAATTCTGTTTTTATTGGATTTCTCTCTCGTTTCGAGAAAAAGGAATTTACGCAAAAATCCCCATTTCAGAATCTTATATTGATTTCAGGGCCAGAACCTCAGCGCACAATATTTGAAAAAGAAATGATAGAAAAGTTCAAATCTAAACAGGAGGAGACCATAATTGTTTTAGGGAAACCGACAAACAAAGACTCTCAAAAAATAGGTAACATCACTATAAAATCGCATCTCAAGAGCGACGATTTGGCTTTTCTAATCCAAACAACACCCAATATTTTCTGTCGGTCTGGATACTCCACTCTAATGGACTTGAGCGTTTTTGGTAAAAAAGCGACACTCGTCCCCACTCCTGGGCAAACAGAACAAGAGTACCTAGCCGAAAGACTAAAAACTATTTGGCAAGCTTAGTTTATCTCATCAAAACCACAGTAGGGAACCAATGCTTTTGGAATTTTTATACCATTTTCGGTTTGATTATTTTCCAAAAGTGCAGCAAAAATTCGTGGTAAAGCTAGTGCGCTTCCGTTTAGCGTATGACAAAGTTCCGTTTTGCCTTCCAAATTTTTATATCTACACTTCAAGCGATTAGCTTGATAACTTTCGAAATTTGAAACGGAACTTACTTCCAACCAACGTTTTTGAGCAGAAGAAAAGACTTCAAAGTCAAAACAAAGAGCTGCAGTAAAACTCATATCTCCACCACAAAGACGCAAAATACGATAAGGCAACTCCAATTTTTTCAACAAACCTTCCACGTGATCTAACATCTCCAAATGAGAAACCTTAGAATGCTCGGGTGTGTCGATTCTTACAATCTCAATTTTAGAAAATTCGTGTAAGCGATTAAGTCCTCTAACATCTTTACCATAACTTCCAGCCTCACGACGGAAACATTGTGTATAAGCACAATTCTTTATTGGCAACTCTTTCTCGCTCAAAATAACATCACGATAAATATTCGTTACTGGCACTTCTGCCGTTGGAATAAGATACAAATCGTCAATCGGGCAATGATACATTTGTCCCTCTTTATCTGGCAATTGTCCAGTTCCATAACCTGAAGCTGCATTTACTACCGTTGGTGGCATTATCTCTTGATAGCCATTCTTTCGTGCTTCGTCAAGAAAGAAATTAATAAGAGCTCGTTGAAGTTGAGCGCCTTTCCCTTTATAAACAGGGAAGCCAGCTCCCGAGATTTTAACACCAAGTTCAAAATCAATCAAATCATATTTTTTTGCCAAATCCCAATGAGCAAGAGGTTCAAAAGAAAACTCTGGAATACTTCCTTCCGATTTTTCTATCACATTATCCTCTGCCGACTTGCCTTCTGGCACGCAATCTTGTGGCAAATTTGGAACTTGCAAAAGCAACTCACGAACCAAAAATTCTATTTCATCCATTTTTGCCGAAAGAACCTTGGTCTCCTCCTTATACTTAGCAGTTTCTTGTTTAGCAGCTTGAGCCTCTTCTTTCTTTCCTGCTTGCATCAAGGCTCCTATCGATTTAGAAAGCTGATTTGCCTTTGCCAACAAAGCATCCAACTCTTTTTGAGTTGTTCTTCTCTGTAAATCCAAATCAATAATTTTCTCGATAATTTCCTTTCCATCAAAATGTTTCTTCGCCAAACGACGAATAACTTCTTCTTTATTCTCTGTAATAAACTTCGTGAGTAACATATGATTTTCTAAAAAATTTCTTGCAAAATTAGTAAAAATAAAGAGAAAAAAGGAAGCCAAATTTCTCATTCATCATCTATACAACGTATGCTCTTAAAATAGAAATAAAAGCAAGTATCAGAATTGTTGATCCGAGTGCAACAAATATATAATTTAAGTCACGAGGAGAAATTTTTACTAAAGTTTTTTTTCTCAAAAAAACTTTAGTAAGCAAGGTAAAAGTTAAAGCAGCAAGAAGTAATCCAACTGCAGTTCCTACCAAAATATCACCTGGATAATGAACTCCCAAATACATTCGAGTATAGGCATTAATAACGGCCCATAAGAAAATTACAACTCCATAAACTCTACGCTTAAAAAGCAACGTTGTAAAAAGTGCATATGCGAACGAATTAGCCGCATGAGCCGAAAAAAAGCCATATTTACTAGAAAGATTTCCAAAAACAGGCATCACCAAACCTTGCAATGCTGGTTCTCGAGTAGGACGTGGACGCTCAACTGCATATTTCACAACATTCGATATCTGATCGGTCAGCACAAGAGTTAAAACTAAGACACCTAAAATCCAAATCGATTCTTTTTTATAATTTTTGATAATCACAAAAAGAATCACAACCGCAGCAAAAATCCACGCTACTTTACCTGTATAAAGCGTAAAAAAATGGTTAAGAAAATCCGTTTGATGATTATTAAACCAAAGCAAAAGTTGTTGGTCAAGTTTTATTAAACTTTGAAGATTCATAGTTCTTTTCTAAATCCTTTCTATTTCTGAATTTTTAATCCACCCAATGTTTCCATCTGCTATTTTAATTTCCGACCATCCACCTACAACTTCACGGACAAACACCTTTGTCCCTTCGTGAAGAATGAATAATTCGGTTCCACTTTCATCAGGCGAACTTTTCACCGTTACCGACTCTTGCATTACAATTGCTGCTTCTCTTTTTTCAAAGTGTTTTTTCCGGGAAGAAGAAAAACCAAAGAAAATTATAAAGAATAGAAAAGAAAAAATTGCAACAAAAAATGCTGTTTGACGAACAATTTTTTGTGGAGAAAAAACATAAAATAACAGAAGAACCAAAGTAGCGATAAAAAACACAATACTTAAAATAGCCCAACTATTAGAACCTAAAAGAGCCTTAAAATCGTCAATCCACTGAGAAACAAAAAAGACTTCAATAGGTTCTATTTTGTCCAAAACTTTTGTGTTCGCCAAAGCAAGATTATGCTTAGCATCTTCGTAAGATGGACGCAAACGCAAAGCACGTTCGTAATTCAATATCGATTTCCCTATTTGATTTGTTTTATAATATGCATTCCCCAAATTGTAGTATAATTCTGGAGATTCTCCATGTTCGAGCACTGATTCATAAAGAACTATAGCTTGGTCATAATTCCCTTTCTGATAAGCATCATTTGCTAACAAAATAGAATTTTCAAAAGCAAAAAGATTAACAGAAAAAACAAGGAATAAAATTATCAGATTTATATTTTTCATTTTACAACTCTCCTCTCGTTTTTATTTTTTGATATTTTCTTCCAAGAGCATAATTATTTTCGTTGTTTCGGCAAACAACTTATCTCTATCCTGAAGACTTTCTCCTAAAGCATATTGTGCGAACTCACATTCATTTAGGATTCCGATAAATGAAGCTATAAGTTCCCCTCTCAAATTATGCTTTTGCAGTTCAATCTCTAAATTGTCTTTGTTCAATTCTGACTGCGGAATAGCAAGTTTATCGCACAAGTAGCCCCAAAGTGCTTTCAGTACCTCGTTATAGAATTCTTCTTTCTTATTCTCTTTCAAGAATTTCTCTGCTTGACGCAAACGTTTACGAGCAATCTTATTTGCTTTTTTGTTACGCACAAGTGCCACATTTGCATTTTCAATAGCTTGTTTTCTAAAGAACCAAAAGATGAAAACAACTAAAATTAAAGGCAAAATATAAAACAACCAAAACAATAATGTTCCAAAATAAAGTTTCTTACTTGGTTGGATATTTATTTCATTTGTATAGATATGACGAATATCGTTGCCAAGCATTTTTACATTTTCTTTATTAGAAAAATTACTTATTACTACACTCTGTTCGCCACTTGCCTCATTATTTGATTTTTGAACATTGAGGGTATATTCTTCCGAAGAAAGTGTGATATATTTTTTCTCGTTAATATCAAAATAAGAGAACTTAATACTTGGTATCGTATAGGTTCCTCCAAAACGAGGAATAGCCAAATATTCAATAGTTTTTGTACCAGAAACTCCCGCAGTTGTATTACTGAAGTTATTTTCTACTTTAGGTTCATAGACTTCAAAATCAGATGGAAACTTGACTTCAGGATTTTTTATCAGTTTTAAGTTACCATTACCCGAAATTTTCAATTTAATAGTCACTGATTCGTTGGCACTCATCTCAGTTTTTGAAATAGACGACGACATTTTCAACGAACCAACAGCACCACTGAACGATGCTGGTTTTGCTGAAGGCAAAGGTGTAACCTCTATCGTTTTGCTCGGAGCAACAAGTGGCTTCTGAACTTCTTGGTAAGAATCAAAAAAATCATCAAAAATACTTCTTGGACGAGAACTTACATTTCTCACGCGAACAATCGCATCGCAAGTCATTTTCTCAATATCAATTTCTCCCGAATGTTGTGGATACAACAATATCTGCCTCAAAGTAATAGTATTATAATTCCTTCCGTTATAGTTTTCCAATGAGAATTGTTTGTCCTTCGGCAAATCTATCTCCTGCATCAAAAATCCTTTAAAATCGGGAAATTTCACATTTGTAATATTCACTAAATCAACACGAGTGTAAATTTTATACGTTACAAGAACTACTTCTTGTTCATAAACGTTACTACGAGAAACTATCGTTCTTAAAAACAAATTCTCATTTGTGATTGACTGACTCGACGAAACTTGACCTTGACTTTGTGAACTATTTTGCTGAGGCTGAACATCTTCCTCTGCAGGAAGCACCTTTATGGTCAAAGCATTCGATGTATACTTTTGTTTATTGACAATTATTGTTGCAGGAGAAATGGAAAACGTTCCCTCGTTTTTAGGCAACAAAGTATAGGTATAACGAACAGTTGTTGATGAAGAAATATTTCCATTAACAATTTGAGTAGAAGAACTTTTTGACTGAAAAGGGCCTGCAATAATGTCAAAATCCGATATTTCTGGTATGCGTAAATCCTTTGCTGAGGAATTAACCGAATAAACCAACTGAAAAGGTTGTCCGTTTGGAACAGCATTTGGAGCCGAAGCGGAAAACGAAACATCTTCAGCCCTAACAGCTATTACTCCAACGAAAAGTAAGACACTTACTACTAATTTTTGCATATTCATAAATTTACCAGTCTTTTGATACGTTGTAATGTTTCGATTTTATTGCTTGTTTTTTCACCTTTTCCTGAACATCTTTTTCGTCTTGCAATATTGCATCTAAAATCTGTTCCGCATTTTCTTTCGACATTTGTTCAGAATTTTGCTGCTGCGGAGAAGTCTCTTGTTGTTCTTGCTCATTAGCTTGCGATTGCTCTTGTTCTTGCTGCTCTTTCTGTTCTTCTTTTTGTTGATTTTGATTTTGTTGTTGTTGCTGCTGCTGAAGTTGATGCAACAAGGTTTGAGCATAAGCCAAATTTGTTCTAGTTTCGTCATCTTTTGGATTGCTACGCAACGCCTGTTTGTAGGACTCAATGCTTCCGTTCAAGGCTTTTGATTTAACAGAATCTGGACCTGTTTCATAAACTTTTAGCAAAGAATTCCCCAAATTATGATAAACTGCCGAACGTTTTTTCTTATCGCTTGAATCAACTTGATTCAAAGCTTGCTGAAACTGATGAGCAGACTCAACATACTTCCCTTGTCGATAAAGCGAATTACCCAAATTGAACATCCCTGGAAAAGAGTTTCGATTTTTTTCTAATCCTTTTCGATATTCAATTTCCGCATCAACGTATCTTTCTTTATCATAAAACTTGTTTCCTTTTCTCACATTTTGACTCTCTTCTTGCGCCAACATAGGCACAAAAAGAAAGATAGTCAACATTATCAAAAAGATTTTTTTCATTTCTGTTTTTTCTTAAAAATATCTTTGTCAAAAAAATTCAATCGATTCAATTCCTTGTTTTTCCGATTCAAAATGTAAAACTCTAACAGCAAAAGGAATAATGCTATCCAAGCAAAAACGTAGAATTTTTCATCATATTCAGAATAAACCTTTGATTCCATTTCCGATTTTGACATTTTAGCCAACTCTTTTTGCAAAGCCTTAAGCGCTGTATTTGAGTTGTCTGCCCTTACATACATTCCGTTACCTGCTGCAGCAATTTGCTGACACATTGTTTCGTTGAGTTTGGAGACAACAACGTTTCCTTCCTTATCTTTTCGAAAAGACATTGTGTTTTCTATAAGAAGAGGAACCCCATCGGGTTTCCCCATACCGACAACATTCACTGATATCCCCCTTTCTAGAGCAACTTTTGCTGCACCCATAGCATCATCTTCATGATTTTCTCCATCAGTAAAGACAATAATTGTTCGAGATTTTTCCTTATCCTCTTCGCCAAAAGAACGTATCGCCAAATCAATAGCTCCACCAATTGCCGTTCCCTGACGAGGAACTAATTTTGGAGTAATAGAGGAAAGAAACATTTTAGCAGAAACATAGTCGGAAGTAATTGGAATCTGAACAAACGCATCTCCAGCAAAAACAATCAAACCAACACGATCCTCCGTCATTCCATCAATGAGTTTTGAAAGCATCATCTTTGCATACTCCAATCTATTAGGTTGCACATCTTGTGCTAACATCGAATTGGAAACATCTAAAGCAATTATTGCCTCTATCCCTTGACGCTTCACCGTTGAAATTTTGGAACCAAATTGAGGACGAGCAAGAGCAAAAATCATTAGCAAGAGAGCAAACAAAGTGATATAAAACTTAATTTGCGGACGCACCCAAGAAACATTTGGCATCAAATCGGCTAATAATTCCGGATTGCCAAACATTCTCAAACGCTTACGCTGACGATAAGTTGAATAAACAAACAATCCTATTAAAAATGGGATTAATAGAAACAAATACAAATATTCTGGGTTCGCAAATCGAAACATCTTTCTACTTTTTTTCTAAAATTTAAGTTCGTTAAGGCAACTTCTTCAGTATCGTATTCTTCAAAATCAATTCTGCAACAAGCAATAAAAATGCGACGACAGCAAAAGGCAAATAAATTTCTGTCTTTTTCTTATACTCCTTAACAGCAATTTTTGTCTTTTCCATTTGATCGATTTCTGTATAAATCGCTTTCAAATTTTCATTATCAGTAGCTCTAAAATAGCGTCCTCCCGTCATATTGGCAATTTGACGCAACATATCCTCGTCTATATCAACAGGCATATCTTGATAACGAATTCCCACAGGAGTTTGTACAGGATAACGAGCCATTCCTCTCGTTCCAACACCAATGGTATACACTCTCACACCAAAAGTTTTTGCAATTTCGGCAGCCGTAAGAGGAGCTATTTCTCCAGCATTATTCGAACCATCGGTAAGTAAAATAACAACTTTTGATTTTGCTTTACTATCTTTTATTCGACTCACTGCATTAGCAAGTCCCATCCCAATTGCAGTTCCATCTTCAATAATACCATATTTTATGCCACTAAATAAATTGACAAGAACTGCATGATCAGTAGTAAGCGGGCACTGAGTAAAACTTTCTCCAGCAAAAACTACCAAACCGATATTATCATTTGGACGTTCTACAATAAATTCCGTTGCCACTCTTTTCGCAGCCTCCAAACGATTTGGTCTCAAGTCTTCTGCCAACATCGTTCCTGATATATCCATTGCCAAAACAATATCAATCCCTTCCGTGGTTTCATTGCGAATACTATTGGATAACGTTGGACGAGCAACAACAATAATTAACAACGTAATTGCCAAAAAACGCAATAGAAAAGGTGTATGAAACAATAATTTAGTAGAGAGTTTTTCCGAAGACTTCACCAACCTCTGCAAATCAGAAATCTGCAAGCTTGCATCGGCTTGATATTGTTTGAAAACATACCAAGCCAAAACTGGCAAAAGCAACAACAATAGATATAAATATTCTGGATTATTAAAACTCATACTCTTATTTTACCTCTTTTCTTCTGAATCAACATTTTCTTGTTCGGCATCAGCTTCCTTCGTTTGGAGAACAAAAGAATATGCTTCAGACAAACTTTTAGCACATTCGTCGGGCAAAGGATTCCATTTTGCAAACTTTACCAAATCAGCCAACTGAAATATGGACTTCAGCAATGACACAGTTGTTCGCTCTATTTCAAATTTTTTCAGCAAAGACAAGGTTTCGTCCGAGGTAGATTCCATCGCATTAACATCGTAACGTTTACTAATATACGTCCGAATAACATCGGTTAATTCCGTATAATAGGCTTTGTATTTACCTTGTTGCCAAATCTTTTCCTCTTTTATTCTGTCCAAACCATCCAATGCCATAATATGTGCAGGGATTACCACTTCAGGTTCTTTAAGAATATCGTATTTTTTCCTTACATAGATTAGCACTAAACGATAAATGCCATAAGCTGCCAAAAGGCCTAATAGAACATACAACAAAACCATAAAGAACTTTTTCCAATTGAATGGAGGTGCATATATAGGTTTTATATCCGCTATCTGAAATTCTGTAGAATCCGATGAAATATCTACGGTAAAGACCTTGAGCGAAAGCGCATTACTTTTTACAGTATCTCCTTTATCGTTGTAAAAAGGAAACGGAGGGATATAGTACAAAGCTGTATCAAATGAAGTAACCACAAACGAATGCTTAACTTTTACACGATTACTTTCTGTTTGTATCGTATCAATTTTAAGACGTTCAACCAACTCAATACCAGAAACAATCGTATCTGAGAAAAGTGGAACATTTATTTTCTCATCAACCGGTTGATCAATTTCAAAGGTAACAGCGGTTTGCTCACCGATGAACAAAAACGTAGAATCAATTGTTGCCTGAACGGAAAAATCCTGAGCAGACACAACAAAATTCTGCAATCCAAAAATCAAAAACAAACAAATTATGTTTTGCATCAATCCTTTCATAATGTGTTTAACTTCTTAATTTAAACAACTGAATCAAAGATTTTACATAATCTTCATCCGTTGAAATGGAGACAAAATCCACTCCCGATTTCTTCAAAGAATGCTGAAGTTGATTTTGCTTTTTGCTCCAATAGTTTTCGTACTCTTGACGTAATTTCGAATCGTTTGTGTTCACCCAAATACGTTGTTCAGTTTCTGCATCTTTCAGTTTTATATAACCCACTTTGGGCAAAATAGTTTCCCGTTTATCATAAACTTGAACTGCCACAATATCGTGTTTCTTATTAGCAATGGTCATTGCTTCCGAAACATCTTTATCCATAAAGTCAGAAATCAAAAATGCAGTAGAACGTTTCTTTACCATATTGGTAAAATAACGCAATGCAACAGAAATATCAGTTTTCCGACTTTCGGGCTTAAAGTCAATTAACTCACGAATAATGTACAAAATATGCTTCTTTCCTTTCTGAGGAAGAATACATTTTTCTATTCTATCCGAAAAGAAAATTACTCCAATTTTATCGTTGTTCTGAATAGCAGAAAATGCCAACGTTGCGGCAATTTCTGTAATAACATCTCGCTTCAGCGTCTTAACCGTTCCAAACTCACGACTTCCAGAAACATCGATCAAAAGCATTACCGTAAGTTCTCTCTCTTCTTCAAAAATCTTTATAAACGGATTATTAAATCGTGCTGTTACATTCCAATCAATGTTACGCACATCATCGCCATACTGATACTCTCGCACTTCAGAAAAAGTCATACCCTTTCCTTTGAAAGCAGTGTGGTACTCTCCCGCAAAAATATTGCGAGAAAGACCTCTTGTTTTTATCTCAATCTGACGGACTTTTTTTAATAATTCGCTTGCTTCCATTTTTCAGAAAAAAATGTTTTTAAGGCACTTCAACAGAATTAAGAATTTCGCTGACAATTTCCTCCGAAGTCATATTGTTGGCTTCTGCTTCGTAGGTCAAACCAATGCGATGACGAAGCACATCGTGAGCAACAGAACGAACATCTTCAGGAATAACATATCCTCTTCTCTTTATAAATGCGTATGCTTTTGCAGCCAACGCCAAGTTGATAGATGCACGAGGAGAACCACCAAATGCAATCATATTTTTTAGCGACTCCAATCCGTATTCTTCTGGAAAACGTGTTGCAAACACAATATCAACAATGTATCGTTCTATTTTTTCGTCCATATAAACATCTCGAACAACCTTGCGTGCTTCGAGAATTTCTTGCACTGTCAGAATCGGTTTTACTTCTTGCTTTTCGGCTACCATATTTTGGCGAATGATTAATTTTTCCTCCTCTTTTTTAGGATAATTTATCACCACCTTCAGCATAAAACGGTCCACTTGCGCTTCTGGCAAGGGATATGTGCCCTCTTGTTCTATTGGGTTTTGTGTTGCCAAAACCAAAAAAGGTTCTTCCAATGCATAAGTGTTTTCCCCAATAGTTACTTGTCGCTCTTGCATCGCTTCGAGCAACGCACTTTGAACCTTTGCTGGAGCACGGTTAATTTCATCAGCCAAAATAAAATTTGAAAAAATAGGACCTTTTTTAATCAAAAACTCCTCTTTCTTTTGACTATATATCATCGTACCAATGACATCGGCAGGCAACAAATCTGGCGTAAACTGAATACGACTAAAATCAGCATTAATAAGTTGTGCCAATGTTTTTATAGCCAATGTTTTAGCCAATCCAGGGACCCCTTCCAAAAGTACGTGTCCGTTTGACAAAAGCCCAATTAATAAAGAATTAACCAAATGCTTTTGCCCTACAATGACATTATTCATTCCCATTGTAAGCGTATCTACAAAAGCACTTTGCTTCTCGATACGTTCGTTCAACGATCTAATATCAACAGCTTGTTCCATAAATTTTTATTTTTTATATGCAAATATAGCAGATTTTTCTACTCTATTTTTTCAAATAAATCACTATTAAAACTTTATTAGTCTTTTTTAAGAAAATTTAATTTCTCTCCCTTTTCTCCAAACAAACAATATTCTCCACATGATGCGTATGTGGGAACATATCTACAGGTTGTACCAACGAAACGAAATACTTTTCATCCAATAAATTCAAGTCGCGCGCTTGAGTTGCAGGGTTGCAACTCACATAGACAATACGTTGAGGAGAAGCTAAAAGAATTGTCTTTATCACATCTTCGTGCATTCCTGCACGAGGAGGATCTGTAATGATAACGTCCGGATTGCCATAAATATTTAAGAACGAAGGGGTTAAAATATCTTTCATATCTCCAGCAAAAAACTCAGTGTTTTTTATGTTGTTAACTAGAGCATTCTCCTTAGCATCTTCTATTGCTTCGGGAACATATTCTATCCCCATCACTTTTTTTGCCGATTTTGCAATAAAATTGGCAATAGTTCCTGTTCCTGTGTAAAGATCATAAACCAACTCCTCTCCCGAAAGTTTTGCAGCAGAACGCACCAATTTATAAAGCTCGTATGCTTGTTCAGAATTTGTCTGATAAAAAGATTTTGCCCCAATTTTAAACTTCAAACCTTCCATTTGTTCCATAATAAAGTCATTACCTTTGAATAAAACTGGAGTTTGATCGGTGATGCTATCGTTAGCTTTTGAATTGACGATATAGATAATTGACGTTAATTCTGGAAATTCTTCAGCAACCGCACCAAGCAAAAGACGAATGTTTTTTTCATCATTGGAGAAAAAAACCACAATCAACATTTTTTCACCTGTAGAACTTGTCCGAACAATAATATTTCGGAGCAACCCATTTTGATTTTTAAGATCAAAAAATGGCATTGCATTTTTCAATGCAAAATTTTTAATAAACAACCGAACTTGATTAGAAAAATCCTCTTGTAGCCAACATTTTTTTATATCAAGCACCTTATCAAACATATTTGGGATATGAAAACCTAACGCATTCATATCGTCAAATTGTTGTTCTGACTGAATTTCTTCATTAGTCATCCAACGTTTGTTAGAGAAAGTAAATTCAAGTTTATTCCGATAAAAAGTAGTTTTTTTTGACCCAAGAATAGGAGATATTTCAGGCAACTCAACTTTTCCAATCCGAGTTAAATTATCTAGTACTTGTTTTTGCTTATACTTTAACTGTTCTTCATAAGGCAAAATTTGCCATTTGCATCCACCGCAAATGCCATAATGTTCACAAAAAGCCTCTGCTCTCTTCTCCGAGAATTGCTTAAAAGCAACTACTCTGCCTTCTAAATAACGATTTTTTTTGCGAGTAATTTGCAAATCGACAACATCACCTGGAACAGCATATTGTGTAAAAATAACTTTATCGTCGGTTTTTATTATTGCTTTCCCCTCAGCTGCGACGTCAGTTACAACTAAGTTTTCTAACAAAGGCAAATTCTTTTTTTTACTCATTGACTTTCCTACAAATATTGAGTTAAAAGTTGTGACATTGCTTGTTGCACTTTTTGTGCTTCAAGTCGTGCTGCTTGAGCAAAATTTTCCGTATTATCGGCATAAATAATTGCTCGCGAAGAATTGACAATCAAACCACATTGTCGGTTCATTCCAAATTTTGCAACATCCTCCAAACTACCGCCTTGAGCTCCAACACCAGGAACCAACAAAAAGTTATCCGGAACAAGTGTTCTTATTTGCTGCAACATATCTGCTTTGGTTGCTCCAACAACATACATTAAGTTATCTTCATTTCCCCATGTCTTAGACGTTTTTAGTACTTTTTCAAAAAGTTTTTCATCAAGTTTATTTTCCATAAACTGAAAATCAAAAGCACCCTTATTTGAAGTCAACGCCAAAAGAATTACCCATTTGTTCGGATAACTCAAAAAAGGAGAAACACTATCTTCCCCCATATAAGGCGCAACTGTAACAGAATCGAAATCAAATGCTTCAAAAAAAGCACGCGCATAAAGTTGTGACGTATTTCCTATATCTCCTCGTTTAGCATCGGCAATTAAAAATTGGTCAGGATAATTATTTCTAATGTACTTCACAGTCAATTCTAAAGACTTCCAACCTTCAATACCTAAACTTTCATAAAACGCCAAATTTGGCTTGTAAGCAATACAATACTCTGCTGTAGCATCAACAATTGCCTTGTTAAATTCAAAAATAGGATTTTCACAATCCAAAAGATGCAAAGGAATTTTCTTTATATCGGTATCTAATCCGACACACAGAAACGATTTTTTACGCTGAATGTTTGCAAAAAGTTCTTCTCTATTCATAATATTATCTATTTTGATGCAAAAATAATGATTAGTTGCGATAAGTCTTAAAAAGACACCAAAGGATTGCTCAAAAAAAAAGCAAAGTTTTTTTCAACTTTGCTCTTATCTTATTTCGAAAGAAAATATTTATTTAATCATCTATTTTTTTTAAATTTCCATCAGCATCGAAAAGCAAATCCATAGAATTATTCAATTCCACCTTTTGAAACCTTCCTTCCAATTTCCAATCTGTAACAAAGGCATTCGGAAAAACACTTCCAACATAAGAAAGTATCTTTTCAGGAATTACACTATCCGGCAATTTTTTATTATTCCCATCAATATCAATAATTTCTTTAGCACTATTGAATTCCAATTTCACTCCCGACTGCAACGTAATGTCATAAGTCAGTTTTACACCATCTTGATCTTTTACCGAAAAAGAAATCTTATCCATCGAGAAATGTCTTTCTACATAAGATTTTATTTCGCTTGGCAATTCATTCTCCATAATAGGAGTTTCTTTTTCACAAGCCGTCAAAGAAAATGACAAACATACGCACACAATACTTGTAAAAATAATCTTTTTCATAATATTCATTTTTTTAAGATTCAACAATCACTAATATCTTTCCCCGTTTAGATTCCAAAAATCATGCCAAATAAAGCAATTTTTTACATAAGAAGAAAAAATACTGGGCCATTTTCTTTTGCGAATATTCATTTTTTTTTTTATATCTTTGCAAAGAAAAAATAAGAGAGCAAGATTTATGACAAAAGAGCCATTAAGAGTGTTGTATATTTCTCAAGAAATTACGCCTTATCTCCCAGAAACTGAAATTTCAAAAATTTGTCGTTACCTACCACAAGGAGCGCAAGAAAACGGAATAGAAATTCGAGCTTTTATGCCACGTTATGGCCATATTAACGAACGTCGCAATCAATTACACGAAGTTCAACGCCTATCTGGGATGAATTTAATTATTAATGATTCTGACCATCAACTAATCATCAAGGTCGCTTCTATTCAAGCTGCTCGTATGCAAGTCTATTTTATTGACAACGAAGACTATTTTCAACGAAAAAACGTATTTGCGGATGAAAATGGTCAAGAATTTGAAGACAATGAGGATCGCGCCATATTTTTTGCTCGTGGAGTTTTGGAAACAATAAAAAAATTACGTTGGACTCCCGACGTTGTACATTGCCATGGCTGGATTACATCTCTTGCGCCACTTTACATCAAACGAGTTTATCAAGACGAGCCATTTTTCCAAAAAGCAAAAATTGTCTATTCGCTTTACAACGACAAATTCAACAATTCTTTCTCTGCTAGTTTTAGCGAAAAGCTAAAATTTGATGGCATTTTAGATGGCGATTTAGAGCAAATTAAAAACAAAGAGGTTTCTTACAACGATTTGTGCAAGTTGGCCATTGATTTTTCCGAAGCAGTAATCGAAGGTAGCGAAAGTAGTGATAAATCTTTGGTTGAATACGCACAAAGCAAGGACAAAAAGATTCTTCCATTTTGCGGAAACGATATAGATGAGTATCTAAATCCTTACGTTGACCTATACAACTCGTTATAAACTTTCTTCTATAGTTTAACGATGAAAAAATTGTATTTTTTATTTTGTATCATTTGTTCCTTTTGCCTTGTAGCTTGCGAAGAGAACAATGAAAATTTAGGGAATGCAGTAAAACCCGAAGGGGATGAGATTTTTGTTTCAGTAGACACGTTTTTTCTGCCATCTTCGAACCAATTCATCAATTCCGTTTATTTACAAAATGACACCTTGCTACTTGGAGAAGTTTATCATCCATTTTATGGAACAACCAAAGCCGACATTTTAGCACAAGTTGCACCTCCTCTAAATTACACATATCCTCCAACAGAGCAAAATCCGGTAGTAGATTCGCTATTACTCTTTATATATTACAAATCTTGGTATGGAGCATCAAACTCACCGATAGAAATCAGCATTTACGAATTAAACGGAGATGAAACAATAACTTATTCATCGGAATATTATTCTGACATCAATGTAGGAGATTATTCAAAAAAAGATATTCTTATGGGAAAAACCATAATGACTTCTATTGATAAAAGTGTGGCAGATTCCATTCGCAACGACTCCTCCTATACACCAGTTATCCGCTATAAATTAGAAGATTCTTATGCTCAAAAACTTTTTGAATTACCCGAGTCAGTATATAAAAATGAAGAAGATTTTTTAAAAGAATTCAAAGGTCTATACATTACATCAACTTTTGGTTCTTCCACAATGTTGAATATCTCAAAAATAGATTTACGTCTATTCTATCACTACACTCGACGTTACGAAATTGATGGCAAAGAAGTAGAAGACGTAGTTTCTTCGTGGATTAACTTCCCAGCCAATAAGGACGTTCGACAATTAAATAGCATTACTCATCCACAAAAAGAAGATTTCAAAACTAAGATAGAAACCATAGATAGTCTGAACTTCGTAGCAACACCAGCAAGCATATACACTAAAGTAAACATTCCTATAAAAACAATAGGAGACCAGATAATCCAGAAACTAAACGGAAAAACTTTAAGTTTGAATCGTGCTGCGCTAAATTTAGAAACTGTAAATTTTGGAGAAACATCTGATATCCAAATGCCTATTCCATCTGCGATGCTCTTGGTAAGAGAAGATTTTGCTGAAAATTACTTTAAAGAAAACAACCTTCCTCTCACTAACGATACTGTTGCTATAATTGGTTATTACAACAGCAGTACTGAAGAATACGATTTTGACTTATCTTATTTTACTAAAAAATATATCAAAGACTATATTGAACAAAAAAACACCATCGATGAACTAAATATGCTTCTTATTCCTGTGGATGTAAAATTGAATTATATAGATGATTCATCCTACATTACAGGAATAAATTCACTTTTCAAAATAAGCGGAGTTGCTATTAGGAGTGGTCAACATCCTACTTCTCCTATCAAATTAAAAATAACTTATAGCGGATTCTAAAAAAGAATTTTTGCAGGTTCTTTTCTCATTTTTTTCTTATCTTCGCGGTCGAAAAAATTGCCCTATTGTGTAACGGTAGCACAGCAGATTCTGGTTCTGTTTGTCAGGGTTCGAATCCTTGTGGGGCAACAAAGCAAAATAAACGATTGATAAACAGGTATTTACAACGGTTTTTTAAGAAAAACCAGAAATCAATCGCCACAAAAACGACACAGTTTTATTGCTGAATTTATTCGGCAATAAAAAAAAATGTCTTTACAAAATTTCCCATCTTTTACGTTTGCTAACTCTGTTACGTATCTTCCAGCACAACTGAAAGAGTATGGTTCAGATTGGAGAATTGAGTATTATTGCATAAATCCCCAAACAGAACGCCACAGTAGGATAAGAAAGAAGAACTAGTTCTTCTTTTTTGTAAGAGAGACCTATCTTTCTTCCAAACATCAACGCTTTCTTTATTTATTGTTCTTATCACAACGATATCACCTACGTTTTCTCAAAATATGTCAATCTGTCTTTTTTGCTCTGACACGATGACGATTTTTTATACTATGGCAAAAGATTTGTTCATTCCTTTGAGGAAGAAAAACTGAATTGAGAAAATAATTAAAAAACAAACAGATATGAACATTAACAAACTAACAATCAAAGCGCAAGAAGCATTGCAAAATGCTTTCGATCTTGCTCAGAAAAGTGGTCAGCAGGCAGTTGAGCCGATACATCTTTTGAATGTACTGATTGCTGAAGAGGATTCGCTCTCTTCGTTTCTTTTGGGACGCATCGGTGCAAATACACACACATTGCGTAGTAGTGTAGAAAAATCAATTGATGCTTTGCCAAAAATTTCTGGTGGCAATGGGAAACTTTATTTTTCGCCAGAAACGTCAAAAGTTATTCAAAAAGCAATTGATTTTACTGAAAAATTCAACGACCGTTATGCTTCGGTTGAGCATCTGCTATTAGCACTCGTTTCGGAACGTGGCACCGCTGCCAATTTACTTCAACAGCAAGGCGTAACAGAAAAAGATTTGATTGCGGCCATTCGCGAATTTCGCAAAGGAGCAACTGTCGATTCTCAAACCTCAAATCAAGAGTTTGATGCTTTGGGAAAATACGCCATAAACCTCAACGAATTGGCTCGTAGTGGAAAACTTGACCCCGTTATTGGTCGAGATGAAGAGATACGTCGTGTGTTGCAAATCCTGTCGCGCCGAACCAAGAACAATCCAATACTCGTAGGCGAAGCTGGTGTGGGTAAAACGGCTATTGCCGAAGGCATTGCTCATCGAATTGTGGATGGCGATGTACCCGAGAACCTAAAGTCGAAACTTATTTTCTCTCTTGATATGGGTGCACTTATTGCTGGTGCAAAATATCAAGGAGAGTTTGAAGAACGATTAAAAGCAGTTGTAAAAGAAGTTATTGCGGGTGATGGAGAAATTCTGCTCTTTATCGATGAAATTCATACACTTGTCGGGGCTGGGAAAAGTAGCGGAGCAATGGATGCTGCCAACATTCTAAAACCAGCACTCGCTCGTGGCGAATTACGTACAATAGGAGCAACCACACTTGACGAATTTCAAAAATATTTTGAGCAGGATAAAGCCCTCGAACGTCGTTTTCAGAAAGTAATGGTTGATGAGCCATCTACCGAAGATTCCGTTTCGATTCTTCGTGGATTGAAAGAGCGTTACGAATCGCATCATCAGGTTCGCATCAAAGACGAAGCCATTGTTGCTGCTGTTGAACTTTCTCATCGTTACATCACTTCGCGTTTCTTGCCCGACAAGGCCATTGACCTTGTTGATGAGGCCGCATCGCGTTTGCGACTTGAGATGAATTCTGTTCCAGAAGAGATTGACAATCTTGACCGACGCATTCGTCAACTAGAAATTGAGAGAGAAGCTATCCGACGCGAAAATGACAAACAACGCATCGATGCTCTTTCGAAAGAAATTGACGAACAGAAAGCACAAGAATCGGCACTTCGGGCAAAATGGGAAAGCGAACGCAACTTATTGAAAAAGATACAAGAAAACAAAGCCCTTGTTGAGCAACTAAAAGTGGAAGCGCAACAAGCCGAGCGTCAAGGTGATTATGGGCGAGTAGCAGAGATTCGTTACGGAAAAATAACTGAGGTTCAAAATCAAATTTCGGCACTGCAAAACGAATTTTCGCAGATTTCGGCAAATGGATCGATGATAAAAGAAGAGGTCAATGCCCAGGATATTGCAGAAGTTGTATCGCGTTGGACTGGCATCCCCGTTCAACGAATGCTTGCTTCGGAACGAGAAAAACTTCTGAATATGGAAGCAGAAATGCATCGTCGTGTTGTTGGGCAGCATAGTGCCATTGTTGCAATAGCCGATGCAGTACGTCGTTCGCGAGCTGGGCTCAACGACTCGCGCCGACCAATAGGTTCATTCATTTTTTTAGGAACAACAGGAGTTGGAAAAACTGAATTGGCAAAGGCACTTGCCGAGTTCCTTTTCAACGACGACAATATGCTGACTCGAATCGACATGTCCGAATACCAAGAAAAACACAGTGTTTCGCGTTTGGTGGGAGCTCCTCCAGGATATGTCGGTTACGACGAAGGCGGACAACTTACCGAAGCAGTGAAAAGAAAACCCTATTCGGTGGTGTTGCTCGACGAGATAGAAAAAGCACACCCCGACGTATTTAACATTTTGTTGCAAGTACTCGACGATGGCCGACTCACCGACAACAAAGGACGAACAGTTGATTTTAGGAATACAATTATCATTATGACCTCAAATATGGGTTCGCAACTTATTCAAGAAAAATTTGCTATGGCTGCAAACGGCGAAAAACTCAACGAAAACCTATTGAAGCAAACACGCGATGAGGTGGTGGATTTACTCAAACAACAACTCAAACCCGAGTTTCTGAACCGTATTGATGAAATCATAATGTTTGAGCCGCTGACCAAGAAAGACATTGAGCAAATTGTGGACATACAAATGAAGTCGTTGGCACAACAACTTGAGCAGAGCGGCATTCAGATGGAATACGATGAGGCAGCTCGCAGGTGGATTGCTACAGCAGGTTTCGATGCCATGTTTGGTGCGCGACCTGTGAAGCGAGTGATTCAGCGAGAGGTGGTAAATCCTCTTTCTCGCGAAATTCTTTCAGGGAAAATCAATCGCGAACATCCTATCCGCATTTCGGCTGACGATAGCGGAATAGCGTTTAGCAACAACTAAAAAAAACGGCTCAAATTTGAGCCGTTTTTTTATCGTTTTGCTGTTGTAGTTCTTCAATGCTCATTGTATTTGTTATATTACATACTGTGTAATATACAAAAATAAATAAAAATTTATTTTGAGCGAATAAGGTTCATAAATTCTTCGCGTGTTTTTGCGCTCTCGAACACTCCTGTAAAATCGGAAGTTGTGGTAATGGAATGTTGTTTCTGCACGCCTCGCATCTGCATACACATGTGTTGCGCCTCAATCACCACCATCACTCCAAGCGGATTAAGCGTCTCCTGAATAC
>JAGCAG010000006.1 GCA_017652785.1 Paludibacteraceae bacterium
CCGATGTCTCTTTTGCTCTTTGTAACACAGACCAATGGGCATTGAGCGAATCTACTATCGAAACAAAAATTCAACTAGGTACAGGACTTGGTGCAGGTGGTCGTCCAATGGTTTCAAAAGAGGCAGCTGAAAATGCAAGAGCCGAAATTGAAAACATTTTAGAAGACACTCAAATGGTTTTTATTACTGCTTCGATGGGAGGAGGAACAGGCACTGGAGCGGCTCCTATTGTTGCTCAAATCGCAAAAGAGAAAAAAATTCTTACAGTGGGAGTTGTTTCTGTTCCATTTGCGGTGGAAGGAAAAAAGAAATTCAAATTGGCATACGAGGGAGTAATTGAGTTGAGTAAAAACGTTGACGCTCTACTTGTGATACAGAACTCAAAACTGAAAGATGCCTATCCCGATCTTACGTTCAAAAATGCGTTAGGAAAAGTCAATGAAGTGTTGTGCCAGGCAGTGAAAGGAATTGCCGAAATTATTACCGTTACAGGTTATATTAATTTGGACTTTGCCGATGTGGACTCTACAATGAGAAACGGAGGTTTTGTGCTAATGAATATCGGTGAAGGAGAGGGAGAGGATCGAGTAGGTAAGGCCTTGAAAAATGCGTTAGATTCACCATTGGTACAAGATACCGGCTATCAAAGAGCAAAAAGAATGCTTTTCAACCTATATTGTTCGGAAGATTTTCCACAAGAAGAGATTGAAACTTTTGTGGATTTTATGGAACAAATGGACGAAGATATAGAACTGATTTGGGGTGTTACCTTCGATAATGAATTAGGTGATAAGGTAAAAATAACACTTATTGTAACTGGATTTGGTAGCGATGTAATCCCAGAATTTAAGGAGTTAAACGAAAGTGCAGATTTAACATCAGATGAAAAAGAAAATGGCGATTCTATTGTTGACAATGTTTTAAAAAGACTCAAAAATGAAACTTCGACCAACCGCCTCCAATTGGAAATGTTAGACGATTTGGATCGGCTTGAAGAATTGGAAACAACTCCTGCTGTCAAAAGAATGAACCTGTTTGTAAAATGATTATAATTCAACAAAAGAACGAGAAATGTTTCCAAAAGAGATAAAAAATCCCATCGCAGAAGAACTTAGTGCTTTTGAAGATTTGTTCAACAGTCTATTCAAATCAGAAAATCCTTTGTTGAAGTGTGTTTTCGAACAAATTTCTCAATCAAAAGGCAAACAATTACGTCCTATTTTTTTGTTGCTTGTGGCAAAACTCTGCGGAGATGTGAACAAAAAGACGATTTCTTCGGCTGCTATTGTTGAAATGTTGCATACGGCAAGTCTCGTGCACGACGATGTGATTGACAACACTTTGTTGCGAAGAGGAAAGAAAAGTATAAATGCCATTTTTAACAATCAAATAGCAGTACTTGCAGGCGATTATTTGCTTGCACAAGTAATGACACTTTGTTTCGAAAAACTCGGCAATGATGAGCAAATCAACAAATGCTTAGCAAACTTAACTAGCGAACTTTCTGATGGAGAATTATTGCAACTTTACTATTCCAACAAAGTTGAATGGAGCGAAGAAAACTATTTTCAAATAATAAAAAAGAAAACAGCGATACTATTTTCTACTTGTGCAAAAATAGGTGCTATTACGGCAAATGCTGCTCCCGAAACAATAGAGAAATTAGTTTTGTTTGGCGAATATCTTGGCATGATATTCCAAATCAAAGACGATATATTTGACTATTCTCCCTTGATGGACACAGGAAAACCTGCTCTTAACGACATTAAAGAAGGAAAAATAACCTTACCACTTCTTTATGCTTTGAAGACTGCAACGGACACCGAAAAAGCATTTGTAAAAAATATCATTCAAGAAAAGGATTCCCAAAAAGAGAATCTTCAAACATTACTTTCCATTGTTCAAAAACAAAAAGGCATAGAACTTGCGGAAGAAAAGATGAGGGAATATCAACAAAAAGCTTTAGAGCTTCTACTGTCGTTTCCAGAATCGGAAGTGAGACAATCTCTCTTGCTGATTACAAACTATGTTTCTGAACGAAAAAAATAAAAAACATTTGACCTTAATATGAAAATAGCTGCATTGGTTTCGGGAGGAGTGGATAGTTCAGTTACCGTTCATCTACTTAAAGAGCAAGGTTTTGACCCTACACTTTTCTACATCAAAATTGGGATGGAGGACGAACATGGATACATCGATTGCCCTGCAGAGGATGATATGGCAATTGTTCGTATTTTGGGTAAAAAATATGGTTGTAGGGTAGAGGAAGTTTCTTTGCACCAAGAATATTGGGATCATGTGGTGGCATACACCATAGAACAAGTTCGTCGGGGACTGACACCAAACCCTGATATGATGTGTAACCGAATGATAAAGTTTGGTTATTTTGAAGAAAAATGGGGACACGAGTTCGACTATATTTCAACGGGACATTATGCTACTGTTTTAGAAGAAAATGGAAAAAAATATCTTGGGACAACCGTCGATCCTGTAAAAGACCAAACCGACTTTTTGGCTCAAATCACCTATAAACAGCTTTCCAAAATTCTTTTTCCAATTGGAAATATGATGAAAAGCGATGTGCGCAAAATTGCTATCGAAAACAATCTTCCGAGTGCTTTTCGCAAAGATAGTCAAGGTATTTGTTTCTTAGGAAAAATCAATTACAACGATTTTATTCGTAGAAATTTGGGAGAAAAAGAGGGAAAAATAGTAGAACTTGAAACGGGGAAAATACTTGGCAAACACAAAGGTTTTTGGTTTCATACCATAGGGCAACGAAAAGGATTGGGTTTAAGTGGAGGCCCTTGGTATGTGATAAAAAAAGATGTAGAGGAAAACATTATCTATGTTTCGTGCGGATTTGATACCGAAAAACAGTACGAAAACCGTGTCCGACTGAATAATATGCATTTTATTACCGAGGATCCTTGGGGCGAATTTTCTGACGAAAAACCCATTTCTTTCAAAATCAGACATACTCCTGATTTTACGCAAGGAACTATTCGCCGATTTGGAGATATTTATGAAATTACAGCAAACGAAAAACAACAAGGGGTTGCTCCTGGGCAATTTGGAGTGATTTACGATCCTGAACATAGAAAATGTTTAGGCTCTGGTGTTATTTTTTAGACAAAATAACCTAAATGAATATCGAAACGGTTAGAGAATATTGTTTGAACAAAAAGTTTTGCGAGGAATCTTTCCCGTTTGATGACGATGTGCTTGTTTTTAAAGTTTTAGGAAAAATGTTCGCTTGTATGTTTTTGCACGAACCAGATAAATTAACTTTGAAGTGTAATGCAGACTTTGCTATCGAACTCCGAGAAAACTACGATGCCATAGAACCAGCTTTCCATTTTAATAAAAAGTATTGGAATCAGCATTGGATTTCGCGCCTTTCTGATGATTTTGTAAAGAGTCTTATCGACCACTCTTACAATGAGGTACTGAGGAAATTCTCGAAAAAGAAACTTGCCGAATACAACCTACATGTAACGGATTAGAAAAAGAAAAAGAGTTTCCTAGGAAACTCTTTTTCTTTGATATTGTTTGTAATTTAAACTCCCAAAGATTTTCTCACTGCATCAATTTTTTCAGTAGCTTGTTGTTCTACTTTATTATAGTTGCAGATGCAATCCATTTCGCAACTTACCTCAACGTAGAATTTAATTTTTGGTTCCGTTCCCGATGGGCGAACTGAAACTTTTGAGCCATCTTCGGTAAAGTATTGTATCACATTGCTTGTACAAGGGAAGTCTAAATCTTTAATTTCTCCTGTTTTCACAATGGTTTGCTTCAGTGTTTGATAATCTTTGATAATTGCTACTGGTGAACCAGCCAATTCTTTAGGAGGATTTTGACGGAAGTTTTTCATCATAGCAACAATTTCTTCAGCTCCTGTTTTACCTTTCTTTACAATGGAGATGCCTTTTTCTTTGCTAAATCCAAATTCAAGATAAATCTTTTGAAGAAGTTCAAAAATAGTCATTCCATTGTCTTTTGCCCAAGCAGTCATTTCTGCCATCAACGCACAACTCGAAACAGCGTCTTTATCTCTCACAAAGTCAGCTGGCAAATATCCGTAACTTTCCTCGCCACCACCAATGTATTTGCGTTTTCCTTCGTTGTCGCGAATCACTGCTGCAATCCATTTGAAACCTGTATAGCAGTCGAACATTTCTATATCAAAAGCATTACAGATTTTCTTGGAAAGTTCCGAGGTAACAATTGTTTTTACCATGAAATCATCCGCTTTCAGTATGCCCAACTCCTGACGACGCTTCAAAATGTAATAAGTAAACATTATTGCCGTTTGGTTTCCATTGATGAGGATCCATTCGTTTTTATCGTTTTTTACAGCAATCCCCATACGGTCAGCATCTGGGTCAGAAGCCATAACAATGTCGGCATCAACTTCTTTTGCTTTTCTTATAGCTAAATCAAGAGCTGCAGGTTCTTCGGGATTTGGAGAAACAACAGTTGGAAAATCTCCACTTACCACAGTTTGTTCTTCAACAAGTATTACATTCTCAAAACCAATTTCTTGCAAACAACGAGGAATTAGTTTTATTCCTGTTCCGTGAATAGGAGTGTAAACAATTTTCAAATCTTTGTTACGTTGAATTGCATCGGGCGAAAGAAAAATGGTTTTAACGTTTTCCAAATAGATTTTGTCAATATCTTCGCCAATGATTTGGATAAGTTCTTTGTTTGGAGTGAATTTTATCTGATCAACAGAAACTTTTTCTACTTCTGCAATAATATTTTCGTCGTGTGGTGCAATAATTTGTGCGCCATCGCTCCAATAAGCTTTGTATCCATTATATTCTTTTGGATTATGACTTGCAGTAAGGATAATACCACTTTGGCAACCCAACTGACGAATAGCAAAAGAAATTTCTGGTGTAGGACGAAGCGACTCGAAAAGATAAACCTTTATGCCATTAGCAGAAAAAATATCTGCAGATATTTCTGCAAAAAGGCGACTATTATTACGGCAGTCGTGACCAACAACCACGCTGATTGGTTTTCCTGCAAATTCTTTATTCAAATAGTTGCTCAAACCTTGAGTAGCCGCACCAACGGTGTAAATGTTCATTCTATTTGAACCTACTCCCATGATGCCTCTTAAACCACCAGTCCCAAATTCAAGATCTTTGTAAAAACATTCTATCAGCTCTGTTTTGTCCTCGGAATTTAACATTTGACGAATTGCATTTTTTGTGTCTTCGTCGTAATTGCCATTAAGCCAAGTGTTTGCTTTAGCAGTAACTTGCTGTAATAATTCTGTGTTTTCCATATTATTTTCTTATCTAATGTAACATTCTAATAGTTTTCCATTTTGAGATTTAAATGTGATTTTGTTCAATGCCGCAGGAATTAGTACACTTTCGCCCATTGCTATAGTAACTTCTTCGCAACCATCGCAAACAATAGTTGTTTCGCCTTCGGCTCCCATCAAAATTACAAAAGAATCTAAATCTTCGTAATTTCGTTCCGTCGAACCCTCTATTTTCAAGATGTTTGTTGTGAAATGTTGACAATCCACCACATTACAAGGTTCGTTATTTTTCAGTTTATATTCAATATTTGCATTTTCGACATACGAAAAATCTATAGCATCCACAGCCAACTCTGTATGCAGTTCGCGATGATTGCCTTTGTCATCCACTCGATTAAAGTCGTAAATACGATATGTTATGTCTGATGTTTCCTGAATTTCTGCAATCAAGCACCCTTTTCCAATAGCATGAATCCTTCCTGCAGGCATAAAAAACACATCTCCTTGTTTTACGGGATAACTGCGCAAAGCTTCTTCAAGTGTAGCATTTTCCACAAGAGCAAGATATTCCTCTTTTGAAATTTCGCTGTTGAAACCCGAAATAAGTGATGCATCATTGTCGGCTGCTAAAAGATACCACATTTCTGTTTTTCCTAATGAATTATGACGTTCTGCAGCCATCTCATCGTCGGGGTGTACTTGAATAGAAAGAGCATCGTTGGCATCAATTACTTTTACCAAAAGAGGGAACTGATTTCCATTTTTGGCATAGACTTTATCGCCAACCAAATCGCCCATATAAACTTCTACGAGCTCAGCCAAACTATTCCCGGCCAAAGCTCCATTGCATACTATCGATTCGTTGCCTTCAACACCCGAAATATCCCAACTCTCACCAGCATTTGGCAACTCTCCAAAGTCGCGGCCCAACACCGTTTTTATTTTCTGTCCGCCCCAGATTTTATCTTTAAAGATAGGCGTAAATTTTAATGGATAAAGCATCATACTTTTTATATTTTTTTGTTTTAAAAAATCAAACTATTGAGCAAAAATACAAAAAAACTAACAAAAGCTTTTCTTATAAAATAATTGTTGTCCCTGAGTTTTTGTTTATCTCGTCGGCTTTTGTAATAATCACTTGTTTTACACCAGCCTCTAATGCATTGAAAGCATTTTGTAGCTTTGGAATCATTCCTCCTTGAATTACTCCCGATTCGACGTAGCGATCAAAATCCTGTTTATTAATAGTTGGGATAACACTATCGTCGTCATTTTCATCTCGTAAGACACCCTTTTTTTCAAAACAAAAAACAAGGGTTACATCATACAATTTTGCCAAAGCCTTTGCGGCTTCACCTGCTATAGTGTCGGCATTTGTATTCAGAAGATTCCCTTGCCCATCGTGAGTAAGAGGGGCCAAAACTGGAACAATATTTTGACAAATAAGACTCTTTAGTTTCTCTCCATCTACCTTTTTGACATCACCTACAAAACCATAATCGATTTCAGCATTTTTGCGCTTATCGGCAAGCATATAGTTCATATCAGCGCCAGTCAAACCCAATGCATCTACTCCTCTGGATTGCAACTGAACAACTACGTTTTTATTGACGAGCCCGCCATAAACCATAGTAACCACTTGCAGCATTTCGGCACTTGTGATGCGTCGGCCATTTACCATTTGAGTTTCCACACCCAGGCGTTCTGCCATTTTAGTTGCCGAGCGACCGCCTCCGTGAACGAGCACTTTTTGTCCATCAATTTTTGCAAAATCATCTAAAAATCTAACCAATGAGTCGGGTTCTTCTACAATTTTTCCGCCGACTTTAAGCAATGTAAGTGATTCCATTCTTTTTTATCTCTAATTTTTGCAAAAATAGTCATAAGTTATGGCAAAAAAGAAAAATATTCCCATTTTGTAACACTTTGACACTCAAAAAAAACAATTAACTTTGCGAAGTATTTTTAACCTTTTTTAGATATGAAAAAAATCTGTTCTATTCTTTTGTTGGGTGTCGCATTATTGCTAAGCGGTTGTCAAGATGACATTACTACGGCAAACACTGATATTGACTATAGACTCGCATTGGGTTTACCCATTGGGGAAGCCAATTTCGGACTTGCCGATTTATTAGAAAAAGTTTATTCAGGCGATAATCTTGAGCCAGACGGAAGACATTTCAACTTTGTAATGGACTCAGAAGGAGAATTCGCTTTCCGTAATATAAAGTTACTCAAGGATGGTATTACAGTATCAGCAGGAGAGGATTTTAGATTCTCAGATTACCATTCTGCATCTTATCCTCTCTCTAATCCAGGAATAGAAATTCCTTTCAAAATCAATTCTACCACATTTATAGGTTTTCCAAGCATTTCTACGTCTGGAAACGAAGAAAAAATAGATAGCGCTGCAATAGAAACATCCAGATTGTACATCAGGCTGAACAAACCTGCAGGGGTTGATATTGAAATAAAAAGTTTCAAAATAAACTTCCCATTTGAGGACTACGAAACTCGAGAACCAATTATATTAGAAGCTCCCACTTCAGAGTATAATTCTAGTGATTTGTTTGATCAAGATTGCTATTTCGACATTAACGATTTCATGGTGAAAATCTTGCCAAATCCAGACCCTACCAAAGGTGGTGGTTTTTCATTTGATGTAGAAATTGATGCAGTATTTAAAGGTGGAACAATAAATGAAATGGATCAGATTGGTTACAAAGTAACTTACGAAATTTTCGAACACAAGGCCGTTTGGGGAACATTTACCGCTGATGCTAACTTAGCAAAAACCCACGCAGCGATGAGTTTCGATTTGCTAAAAGATTTGAATGCAGGAAAATCAGAAGGAAGTTTGATGTTTGAAGAAATAAATCTTGATCTAACACTAAAAAACTATGACATCGGTGTTCCTCTTAAGATAACACTTGACTCGATGAGAGGCTACCTTAGAGACAAACCAGAAGAGCCATACGACAAAAAATACAAAACAGCAATGTTCCAAAATGGAACTTCTAAAAAATATTCATTACAAGCAGAGCATCCACTTGTTCCATTTACAGGTGTTCCTGCACAAACAGTTATTATTCTTGACAATAAACAAGGTAGGATTGCAGATCTCTTCCAACAAAATTTTCAGCCCGATATGTTTGACTTCTTCTTTAGCATAGACATTTCTAATGCAACAGGGAATGGATTCTTGACCAAAGATGCAAAAGTAGAATGCGACATTCATCTCGAGGTTCCTGTAAACTTGCGCGAAGGGTCTTATTACATTTATACCGACACGATCAAAGGATTTAGTTTAGGCGAAGATTTAGATCTTACTGCTTTCCTTGATGAGGCTGAACTTGGGCTTCAGTTTACCAACGGCTTACCTCTTGGCGTTGAATTTTCTCTCAATTTACACGATGCCACAGGGAAAATTATTGATTCCGAACTTAATAAAGAAATATTTATGATAAAAGCTCCACAAAAGAATAATATAGGAGAAGTTTCTGGGGCTCCAGTAGTTTCCGATAATTTTAGGGTTAAGATTTCTCCAAAAACTCTAAAGCAACTCCAAAATGCTGCTTATATTACTTATTCTGCAAAAGTAGGTTCCGAAGAAATGGACGGAGAAAATACATATTTCCAAGATGCAGATTCTTTTGCGGTAAAATTAAAGTTGTTTGCTAAAGGCGGATATACCGGTAATGTTCTTGGAGAATAACTTTTTTAAGGAGGATAGAAAATGAAAAAATATATCATATCAATTATTTTAATTGCGTTTCTCTGCACAACAAAAACGCTAGCACAGCAAGCAAATACGCTTTACTTCTTAGACAATGTTCCTTATAGTATGTACATCAATCCTGCGCTGCAAACTGAGCGAGATGTTTATGTGAGTCTCCCAGTTGTGGGATATGGTCAAATCTCTGTCGGGCATTTACCTTTTTCGGTCAAAGATGTCATATATAAGAAAAATGGTCAGCTAGTAACATTTCTGCATCCAGAATTGGGCAACAAAGATAAGTTCTACAAAAAAATAAGAAATTCTCAAATTGGAGCTGATTATCAAATTAATTTGTTGTCATTCGGTTGGAGAAAGAAAAATAACTACTACTCGGTAGGTATTACTGAACGTATTGATGGTGGCATTTCTCTCCCAAAAGACATATTCCAACTTTTGCTTTACGGAACTGCTGAAAGCTACGACAAAGGAAGAGTTTTTAATCTTAAAAGTTTGGGCGCATCTGCTTCGGTTTACACCGAAATTGGTGTTGGAGTTTCGACAAAGCTAAACGAGAAATTGAATATTGGTTATCGTATCAAGTTCTTGCTCGGAACTGCCAATCTCTCTTTTTCTCCTAAAAAATTGAGTCTCTCTGCTAGCACAGACGAATGGAAGATAACAGGAGATGCTTCACTTAAGACTTCTTCTTTTTTGAAAATCAACAATGATTTTGGTATAGAAGTTCCTTCTTCTGTCCTTGACTATATTAAACCTTCTGGCTACGGAGCTGCATTTGATTTGGGTGTTACCTACGACATTATAAAAGACCTCAAATTTTCGGCTGCAATTACCGATTTAGGATTCATTTATTGGAATAGAAATGTGAAAAACGTTGATGCTGAAATTGATTTTGCCTTCGATGGAGTTGAGGTAGAAGGAACTTCGCTTTTTGATGATCTACCGATAGAACAAGTTGGAGAAGAAGCTCTTAACGGCTTGACTAATGATTTAAACATTGGCGGAGAACAAGAAAAGAACCATTATTTTTCGATGCCAACAGCTAAGTTAAACATTGGGTTAGAGTATCGTTTCTGTAAGCAGAAACTTGGTATAGGTTTACTCTCTCGCACAATGCTTTATAACAAAAGACTTTATGAAGAACTTACGGCTTCATTTAATATGCGTCCTGCTAATTGGTTTAACTTTAGTATAAGTTATTCAATGTTAAACGGGAGAGGTTCTTTGGGAACTGCTCTTAGTTTGAGAGGAGGTCCGTTCTTGTTCTTCTTGGCTGCAGATTATATCCCAGTTACTTGGACGTCTTATACCTCTTACGGAGAGAATAATCAACCTCAAATGAAGATTCCGGTCCCTTATGATTATACAGGGTTCAATTTATCTGGAGGTATTGTGCTTGTGTTTAGCGGACGAGATTCGGATAAAGATGGTGTAAAAAACAAATTTGACCTTTGTCCAAAAACTCCTAAAGGGGTAAAAGTTGACTCAGTTGGTTGTCCACTTGATACTGATGGCGACGGTGTGCCCGATTATTTAGATATGTGTCCTGAAACGCCTGAAGCTGCTTATGGAAAAATAGACTCTCTCGGTTGCCCTCTTGATACCGATGGCGACGGTGTGCCCGACTATTTGGATATGTGTCCCGAAACGCCTGAAGCTGCTTACGGAAAAATAGACTCCCTTGGTTGCCCTCTTGATACCGATGGTGACGGTGTGCCCGATTATTTAGATATGTGCCCCGAAACGCCCGAAGCCGCTTACGGAAAAATAGACTCCCTTGGTTGCCCTCTTGATACTGATAAAGATGGTGTGTTTGATTACATTGATCAATGTCCAAGCACTCCTGAAGGTGTTGTGGTGGATTCTGTTGGTTGTCCTCTTGATACCGATGGCGATGGCGTGCCTGATTATTTGGATAAATGTCCCGACACCCCAAAAGAAGCCATTGGCTTTGTCAATGCCGAAGGTTGCCCTATAGATACCGACGAAGACGACATATTCGACTATCAAGATAAATGTCCTAATGAAAAAGGTGTGGCTTCCAATAATGGTTGCCCAGAGGTGAATCAGGAAGTATTGAAACTTTTTACAAAGGCGTTGCAAGGTATTCAGTTTGACTCTGGGAAATCAACGATAAAGAAAACATCAAATGCAATTATGAACGAGATTGTGAAAGTGATGGAAGAAAATCCTGAGTACAATCTTAGCATTGCAGGACATACAGACAATGTTGGAGATCCACAGAAGAACTTGAAACTTTCTGACGATCGTGCAAATGCAGTCCGATTGTTTTTAATTCGTGCAGGAATAGCATCCGAACGAATTAGCGCAGCTGGTTACGGCGACACTCAACCCGTTGCCGACAATTCGACCGCAGCAGGAAGAAAAGAAAATCGTCGAGTGGAGTTATCAGTCTCTTTTGAAAAACTCGTGGTAGAAAAAAAGGAAACGGAATAAGAAGAAACTATTTTTCCAAAATTTTATTACCTTTGCGGTGTTCAAATTTTTAGGAAGATGATGAGTGTAGAATTGATAAGAAAATGGTGGTGGCAACTTTTTAATTAAAAAAGGGGGTTACACTGCTTTTTGTTTGATAGAACGCCGTAAATAACCCATTTACGGCGTTATTTTGAATAAAGAAAATAAATAATAAAAAAGTTTAGTTCGAATTAATTAAGAAAAAAAGAATGAAAACGACTAAAAAGATATTACTGCCAGAAAACGAGATGCCTAAATATTGGTACAATATTGTGGCAGATATGAAGAACAAGCCAATGCCAATGCTTAATCCAAAAACAAAGCAACCATTGGTTCCTGAAGATATGGAAGCTCTTTTTGCAAAAGAGTTGGTAAAACAAGAATTTTCCACTGAACGATTCATCGAAATTCCAGAGGAAGTGCGTCAACTTTATCGCATTTATCGTCCTACTCCTCTTGTTCGTGCTTCTGGCCTGGAAAAAGCATTGGATACTCCTGCAAAAATTTATTTCAAAAATGAGAGCGTAAGTCCTGTTGGTTCTCATAAGTTGAATTCTGCTATTCCACAAGCTTATTTCAACAAAATTCAAGGCATAAAACACATGACAACAGAAACTGGTGCTGGACAATGGGGAAGCGCACTAAGTATTGCTTGTCAACATTTTGGGTTAGACTTAAAAGTTTTCATGGTTCGCGTGAGTTACGAACAAAAACCTTACCGTCGGTCTGTGATGAAGACCTATGGAGCACAAGTATTTGCATCGCCAAGTGCCGAAACAGAAACGGGAAGAAAACTTCGCCAATTGTACCCAGAAACATCGGGAAGTTTGGGAATGGCAATTTCGGAAGCGGTTGAAGTGGCATTAAATCAACCCGACACTCGTTATGGTTTGGGAAGTGTGCTGAACCATGTTGCTTTGCACCAAACGATAATTGGTTTGGAGGCAGAAAAACAATTGGAAATGACAGGCGATTATCCAGATGTCGTGATTGGTTGTTTTGGAGGAGGTTCTAATTTCTGCGGAATAACTTTCCCATTCTTGAAAAACAATTTGACAGAAGGAAAGACAACACGTTTCATCGCAGCAGAACCAGCCTCTTGCCCAAAATTAACAAGAGGACGTTTTGAATACGACTTTGGTGATACTTCGGGCTATACGCCACTTATTCCGATGTTTACACTTGGTCACGATTTTGAACCAGCAGACATCCACGCAGGAGGTTTGCGTTACCACGGGGCTGGAACTATTGTGAGTCAGTTGAAAAGAGATAATTTGATAGAAGCAGCAGATGTTAAGCAATTAGAATCTTTTGAAGCAGGAGTTTTGTTCTCCAAGGCGGAAGGAATTATTCCTGCGCCTGAATCTACGCATGCCATTTGTGTCGCAATAAAAGAGGCACTCAAAGCCAAAGAAGAAGGAAAAGAAAAAGTTATTTTGTTCAATTTGTCGGGACATGGACTGATTGATATGGCTGCCTACGAAAAGTATTTTTCTGGACAATTGAAAAACTTTGAAGTTGACGAAAAAGAGATTGAGAACAATATCAACAAACTAGAAAAATTGGCAAAATAAGCACATTTATGAATGTAAAAGAAAAAATGGCAAAGATAAAGGCGTTTGCCTTTGATGTTGATGGAGTTCTGTCGGCAAACACCATTCCTTTATTTCCTGATGGCGAACCAATGCGTATGATTAACATTAAAGATGGTTATGCTATTCATCAAGCAGTAAAAAAGGGATTCCCAATTGCCATAATTTCTGGAGGAAAAACAAATGCTGTGCGTGTGCGTTTTGAAAGTTTAGGTGTAAAAGACATTTATTTGGGTTCTCATTTTAAGACAAACGATTTTTCTGATTTTCTTGAGAAAAACAACTTGCAACCCTCTGATGTACTCTTTATGGGGGATGACATTCCTGATTATGAAGTGATGAAGATAGTCGGGATTGCTGCTTGTCCTTCCGATGCAGCTCCTGAAATAAAAGAGATATCTGCTTATGTGTCTAATAAAAAAGGAGGCGAGGGTTGTGGTCGAGATGTGATAGAGCAAGTGCTAAAAGCTCAAAATAAATGGATGTGTGATAAAGAATCTTTTGGTTGGTAAAAACGATATGAAAAAAATTGCAATTCTTGCCTCTGGCTCAGGTAGTAATGCCGAAAATATTATTACGTATTTGCGAAATAAAGATGCGGATGTTTCGTTTGTAGTTTATACGAATAATCCCAATGCTTTTGTGATTAATCGAGCAGAAAAACTTCAAGAAAGATGTGTTGTGTTTTCAAAGAATGAGATGCAAAATGGAACGTTGCAGAATATGTTTTGTGAAGAAGAATTTGATTTGATTGTATTGGCAGGTTTTTTATTAAAAATCCCTGCGGAAATTATTGAATCTTTCTCTCAAAAAATAATAAACATTCATCCTGCTTTGTTGCCAAAATATGGGGGAAAAGGAATGTATGGCGATAATGTACATAAAGCCGTTTGTGCAGCAAAGGAAAAAGAATCAGGTATTACGATTCACTACGTTAATGAGAATTACGACGAGGGAGCAACTATTTTTCAAGCAAAATGCGAGGTTTTGCCATCGGATTCGCCCGAGGATGTTGCACAAAAAGTTCATACTTTAGAATACGAGCATTTTCCAAAAGTGATAGAAACTCTTTTGTGGTAAAAACGAATTTCGTTTTTGCTTTTTATTGAAACCTGAATTATGAAGTTTTTTATCTTCTTTTTCAGGTTTTTGTTGTTTGATAATGTTTTCAAAGAACCGAAAGAATTATCACTTTTTTGTACCTTTGCCCAAGTGATAAAAATCATTTTAGTAGAACGGTTTTATTTGAAAAAATGGAAAAATTTAAGAGAACACTTGTTACTTCGGCATTGCCTTATGCTAATGGTCCAGTACACATCGGGCATTTGGCAGGGGTATATGTGCCTGCTGATATTTATGCTCGTTATTTAAGACTGAAAGGCGAGTCGGTTTTGTTTGTTGGTGGTAGCGACGAACACGGAGTGCCTATTACTATTCGTGCAAAAAAAGAGGGAATTACGCCTCAAGATGTGGTTGATAGATATCATTCACTGATAAAAAAATCGTTTGAGGAGTTTGGAATTTCATTTGATGTGTATTCCCGAACAACCTCTGCGATGCACTATCAAACAGCTGCAGATTTCTTCAAAAAACTCTATGAAAAAGGTGAATTTGTAGAAAAAACTTCGGAGCAATATTACGACGAAGAGGCTCATCAGTTTCTCGCTGACCGTTATATTACGGGCGAATGTCCACACTGCCATGCCGAAGGTGCTTATGGCGATCAATGTGAGAAGTGTGGGACATCGCTTTCTCCTCTCGATTTGATAAATCCAAAATCGGCAATTAGTGGAAGCAAACCTGTTTTGAAGGAAACAAAACATTGGTATTTACCTCTTGATAAACACGAAGAATGGTTGCGTAAATGGATTCTTGAGAACCATAAAGAATGGCGTTCCAATGTTTATGGACAATGCAAAAGTTGGCTCGATCTTGGCTTGCAACCTCGTGCTGTAAGCCGCGATTTGGATTGGGGAATTCCTGTGCCAGTAGAAGGGGCTGAAGGAAAAGTGCTTTACGTTTGGTTCGATGCTCCTATCGGTTATATCAGCAATACGAAAGAGTTGTGCGAGGTTGAACCTGAAAAATTTGGCAATTGGGAAACGTGGTGGAAAGATGAAGAGACTCGTCTTGTGCATTTCATCGGTAAGGATAATATTGTATTCCACTGCATTGTGTTCCCTTCTATGCTCAAGGCAGATGGAAGTTATATTTTGCCAGATAATGTGCCAAGCAATGAATTTTTAAATCTCGAAGGTGATAAAATTTCTACTTCACGCAATTGGGCTGTTTGGTTGAATGAATATTTGGTCGATTTCAAAGGAAAGCAAGATACGTTGCGTTACGTACTTACAGCTAATGCTCCCGAAACAAAAGACAACGACTTTACTTGGCGAGATTTTCAGGCTCGTAATAATAGCGAGTTGGTTGCTATTTATGGCAACTTTATAAATCGTGCGTTGGTGTTGACGCAAAAATACTTTGAAGGCGTTGTTCCTGAACTCGGAGAACTAACGGATTACGACAAAGAAACTTTGGCTGAATTTGCTGATGTAAAAACACGATTGGAGCAATTACTTGATAACTTCAAATTCCGCGATGCACAAAAAGAGGCAATGAATCTTGCTCGTATAGGAAATAAATATTTGGCTGATACAGAACCTTGGAAATTGGCAAAAACAGATATAAACCGTACGGCTACAATTTTACATATTGGGTTACAAATTGCCGCAAATTTGGCCATTGCTTTTGAACCATTCTTACCATTTTCTTCGCAAAAATTGCGCACAATGTTGAATATTGATTCATTCAGTTGGCAAAATTTGGGAAGAATTGATTTGTTGACATCGGGGCAAAAACTTGGTACTCCAGAGTTGCTCTTCGAAAAAATAGAAGATGCTCCCATTGAAGCTCAACTTCAAAAATTGGCAGACACAAAAAAGGCAAACGAAGTAGCAGAATATCGTCCCGCAGAAATCAAGGAGAATACTACAATTGATGAATTTGATAAAAATGATATTCGCGTGGGAACGGTTTTGGAATGTTCGCGTGTGCCAAAAGCCGACAAGTTGTTACAATTCAAAATTGACGATGGAATGGGCGGACGTACCATCGTTTCGGGCATTGCACAAAGTTATCCCGAACCCGAAAAGTTGGTTGGCATGCAGGTTTGTTTTATCGCAAATTTTCCACCACGCAAACTTAAAGGTGTAGAGAGTCAGGGTATGATTCTTTCTGCAGTGAATTCCGATGGAAAATTGGTGCTTATTCAACCAAGTCGAGAAGTTAAAAATGGTAGTCAAGTAGGATAATTTTCACTAAATAAAAACTTATATTATGAGCAAAAAATTAACTAAATCAAACAACAAAATGGTTGCTGGCGTTTGTGCTGGCTTGGCTGAGTATTTAGCTTGGGACATCACCGTAGTACGTGTTATATATGCTATTTTATCAGTTTTTTCAGTAGGATTTCCCGGATTATTACTTTATATTATTTTGGCAATTGTAATGCCAAATAAATAAAAAGCAAAATAAAACACGATTGAATAGAAAAGAAGCTTTTTCCCTCAATCGTGTTTTTTATTTTCAAAAAATTTTTCACACCTCTTTTGTCTATGTATTTTGACGAGCTGGATTTGAATGACGATATATTGGATGGACTTGATGCAATGAATTTTTCTGAATGTACGCCTATCCAAGAAAAAGCCATTCCTGTCGTTTTAGAGGGGAACGATATTCTTGCTTCTGCACAAACAGGAACAGGCAAAACTGCCGCTTATCTTCTACCGTTATTAGAACTACTTTCGAGAGGTAACCAGCAAAAAAACAAAGTGAATGCTCTTATTTTAGTTCCTACACGCGAACTAGCTTTGCAAGTTGACCAACTGCTTGGTGGTTTTGCTTATTATACGGATATATCTTGGATTGCTGTTTATGGCGGAAATGATGGCATTGCGTTCTCCCAGCAAGAAAAAGCACTCAAATCAGGTGGAGACATTGCTATTGCTACTCCTGGAAGATTACTTTCTCATTTAAGGACCAATAATGTTGATTTTTCTTGCATAGAATATTTGATACTGGATGAAGCAGACAGAATGCTCGACATTGGGTTTTATGACGATATTATGGAGATAATCAGTTATCTTCCACAAAAAAGACAAACACTGATGTTTTCGGCAACATTTCCTTCGGATGTCGAATCCTTAGCAAAAAAGATTTTGAGCAATCCCGTTGAAGTGAAAATTGCTGTTTCGAAACCTGCAGAAGGAATTGAACAAGGAATTTATTTGCTCAACGAATCTCAAAAAAATCCTTTATTAAAGGATATTTTTAAAGATGGAGTTGGGAAAAGTATTATTTTTTCGTCGTCGAAAGAAAAAGTTTGGGAAATATATTTGAAATTTAAACAACAAGGAGTAAACATTGAGCAAATGCATTCTGGCTTGTTGCAAGAGAAACGAAAAGAGGTGATGCTCAACTTCAAGAACAATAAATTACAAGCGATTGTTGCAACTGATATTGTTTCGCGCGGAATTGACATTGACGATGTTGAGTTGGTGGTGAACTACGATGTTCCAAAACAACCTGAAGACTATGTTCATCGCATAGGACGAACTGCTCGTGCAGGAGCAAAAGGGCGAGCCATAACATTTGTTTCTCCAAAGGACCGACATTTTTTCGATCGAATAGAGAAATTTTTGGAAAAACCTATCAAACGTTTGACTCTACCTGAAAAAATTGCTGAAATGGCCCCAGTTGTAGAAGACAAACCTGCCATTCAACGGAAAAAGAAATTCTATTCTCCGAAAGGGAAAAATTGGCGAAAGAGTAACACTCAAAAACAAAAAGCTAAGTCAAATCTTTAAGAATTGAAAGTAGTTGCTTTGTGACGAGAGTTTTATTGTCATTTTGTATTATAAAACGACAATTTTTTTTGTCCTGCTCAACGTTTTGTGTAAAAACTCTTGCCAAAGCATCTTCTTTTGAGCAATGGTTTCTCTGTATAACTCGCTCAACTCGAACTTCCTGCGGGGCTTCCACAAAAATACTTGCATCCAAAAGTTGTGTTATCGAACTTTCGGAGAGAATGGCAGATTCTATAAAAACCATTTCATGTTTTTGTTGTGCTGACCATTGTAGAAAATCGGCTGCTACAATAGGATGCACAACTTGATTTACAAAAAAACGATCTTGTTTGTTGCTGAAAATTCGTTGCGAAAGAAGAGGTTTATTTAAGTTTTCGCCATCATAAATTTCGTAACCAAACCTTTCAATGAGTGCAGTACGGATAGAAAGATTGCTTCTCATCAACTGTTTTGCTGAAGAATCAGAATCGTAAACGGCAAATCCAAAATTTTTTAGAATACGAGAAACGACGGATTTCCCACTACCGATTCCACCACAAATTCCTATTTTTTTCATTTTAACTCCTCCAAAAGGAATTCAACTTCACGAGGAAAAAAACTCACGTTGCTTACTTTGGGGTTTTTGCATTCAACCTTAATGGATTGCTTTTTCGAAACATTGTTTTTTAAATCGTTATAATCCATTACAATGCTGAAATCCTCCGTATTTACTTTCTTGAAATTGCTTACGCTTACGGAGAAAGATACTTTAACCGTGGAAGGGAAAGTGTGTAAGACAATGTTAGTTGGGAAATTTAATTTTGAAATGGGAATTTCCAATGTTTTTTCGGTAATTAGCTCTATCGGAATGGTTACTTCAATGACTTTCTCTGAAAAAGTAAGATTTTTCGGTGTCTTGATATTTAGTTGCAACACGTTGTTCCCATTTGTAAGTTCTTGTTTAATAGGTTCAAGGTATGCGACCTCTAAATTATCCAAAAGTTGTACTTCGCCGTAAGCAACTACTGAATCGGGTGAAAAAGAAATGCTGTCTAATAAGGTTTGTTGAGGTAGAAGTTGAGGTTCAGAAGTTAGTTTTACTGGCACTTTTTTAGAACCTTGCCATTTATATTTAATCTCTATACCATTGGGCATAGAAGTAATAGTGGAAGTGGAATAGATAAATCGACGAACTTCTTGTTCAAGTTGCTCTTTTGAAAATAACGCAACCTCTTTTTCCTGTGAAATTAAGTTACTCCAATCTATAATAATGGTCGGTTGTTGACTGAAAGCATATTCAAAGATTTTGTTGCCTACGTCTTCAATTTTTACTTCAACTTTATTAGGTAAATCTTCTGATAAAAGTATTGATGATGGAATGCCTTTATGTTCCAAAGTAAAAGGAATTTTTATCGCTCGTTGACGATTGGAAGTGTGCAAAAACCAAATAAACGTAGCGATTGTCAAAAAAATCAAAAAGATTAAAGTGTCTTTTTGAAAAAATAACACTTTAATCTTATGAAATACATTTTTCAATATGTTCAAAAAACGTTCTTTTGACATATTTCCTTTTTTATGAGTTTTTTACTTCTTTTCTGCGGTTTGCGATGCGGTATTGGCATCTTCAGGAGAAACAAAAATCATCGATTTAGCCACTTTTATTCTCACATTGTCAGCAATCTCAATAATCACAACGTCATCTTTAATGTCTTTTACTTTTCCATAAATACCGCCCGAAGTAATTACTCTGTCGCCAGCTTGCATGGCATCACGTTGTTTTTGTATTTCCTTTTGTTTTTTGCTTTGTGGACGAATCATGAAGAAATAAAATACCACAAAAATGAGCAAAATCATGATAAGAGACTGCCAGCCACTACCTGGCTCTTGAGCAGTTTGTGCTTGTAATAAAATTGTTGTTAGCATATAAAAAAAATTAAGTTAATATTCTGTCGCAAAAGTAGGAAAAAACACCCTATCGAACGTATTCTACTTTTATAAAATTGCGTTCTGTTTTTAGTAAATCAACTACTTTGTCGAGTACTCCATTGATGAATGCTCCACTTTTTTCGGTGCTATATAGTTTCGCAATATCAATAAATTCGTTCAAAGTAACATTGACTGGTATTGTTGGAAAATTAAGAATTTCGGAAATAGCCAAAATCATAATTATCATATCCATAAAAGCAATTCGTTCGCTGTCCCAGTTTTTAATTACTTTTTCTATGTAAGATTTATTTTCATCGTAATTTTCAATTGCTTCAATCAATAATTTTTTGATAAAAAGGAAATCTTCTTCATCTTCCAAATCTACTAAGAAAAGATTGTTTTCTTCTTTTGTGCGTTTTATTGTTTTTATCACAAAACTCGAAACCATATCCACATCATCGGCCCAATAGATATTTTTTTCTTCTATAAGTTCGTAAAATGGGTCAAAATCGGGAATTTCTGAATAGATTTTTTTCCAAATGTTTTTATCCTCATTAAACTCATTCTCTTTCTTTTCCATATATTCCGTGTATGCAGGAAGAGGAAGTATGAGTTCTTCAAAAATACGTTTCAAAACATCGGGGCAATCGCGCCAAATGCTAACGTATTTTTTTTCTTTTTCTATTTCGAGAAGTTTCTCGTCGAGTTGACGAATAAACAGATTATTGACAAAACGCATGTTTGGATTGCGTTCTTCTGGCGTTGGACGAAACTTGTTGCGCCCCATTTCAATTCGTTCTTCCGCACAACGTGTAAGTTCTACACTAAGTTTTAATAACTGATAATAAAGTTCGTAGGTTTTCTGAAGACTCGAAACAATTTCCGATTCAACAACCGCTATTGATTTTGTGTCTTTGCTTGTTTGAAAAGCATATAGCAATTGTACTGCTTTTGTACGAAGAAGAGTTCTGTTTATCATAAAAAGATCGTCATTTTTATAGGTTGCAAAGATAGAAAAAAGAAAAAGGCAATAAGAAAAGTCTTTCAAATTATTTTTTGTTTTCTCATAAAAGAATGAGGAGAAAAAGAAAAATTTGCAAAAAAAGCAGAATAAAATTTGCGGAAAAGAAAAATAGAATTACCTTTGCACCGCATTTGAGACCAAGTGCAATTGGTGTGGTAGTTCAGTTGGTTAGAATACATGCCTGTCACGCATGGGGTCGCGGGTTCGAGTCCCGTCCATACCGCAAAAAAAATCACTTACTAGTAAGTGATTTTTTTTATTTCTTTTTTCGAACACTCCAGCCAAATCGGCCAATTTCTTCTCCAAGCTTGTAATAATGTCCGTGAGAATATGCGAGTAGTTTCGCGTCGGAAAGTTTGAATTCGTTGGTTTGTTTATCTAAAAATTGAGGATCAACAAGAACATTGACCACCTGGGCAATAAACATATCGTGCGAGCCAAGTTCTATTATTTTCTTCACCTTGCATTCAATGTTGATGGGCGACTCTAAAACAATAGGCGCATTTACTTTTTCTGCCTTACCTTTTGTGAGTTTCATTTCGGAAAACTTATTATAATCTTTTCCGCTACGTACTCCGCACCAATCTGTTGCAAAAGCCATCTTTTCTGTGGTGAGGTTTAGTACGAATTCTCCTGTTTGTTTCAAAATAGGATAAGAATGCCTCTCTGGACGAACTGAAATGTAACACATTGCAGGATCGCTGCAAATGGTTCCAACCCAACTTACTGTTAAGATATTATGATTTTCCTCCTTATCGCCACAAGAAACCAACACGGCAGGCAAAGGATAAACCATTGTTCCTGGTTTCCACGAAATACGTTTCGATTGTTCTTCCATTTTTTAGCTATTTATTTCAACATCTTGTAGAGCGACTTCGTGTTCGCAGAAATGGCATTTAAGAGAAGTCTTTTCTTCTTCTCTTAAAGAAATAAAATGCGTTGTTATGGGCTGATGATTGGTTACGCAATTATAATTTGGGCAACGAATAATGCCATAAACTTCGTCAGGAAGTTCAAGGCATCGTTTTTCTACTACTTTGTAGTTTTTTACTATGTTTATTTTTGCATTTGGAGCAATTAGGGCTATTTTATTTATCTCATCCTCAGCAAAAAAACGATCAGAAATCTTAATAATGCCTTTTTGCCCTAAAATACTACTATCCAAATTATTGCCTATTGTAATTTGATTAGAACAGTGCTCTAAATCTAACAAAGCAACAACTTCAAAAAGTTTCTCAGAAGGAATATGATCTATTACTGTTCCGTTGCAAAGGGCTGCAACTTTCAATTTCTTTTCCATAATACATGATTTTATTAAAAAACTTAATGCACAAAAGTACACTTTTTTTGTTCTAATTCTTTCTTCAAATGTTGAAATTGACCTTTGCAAATCAAATATCCACTTCTGTCGGAACTTGACCGAAGAGTTGTAAGGTTTTTATTTAAGATTTTAGCTTCAACGATTTCGGGATAATTTTCTCTATTTTCGATAATTGGTTTCAACCATGAGGTCTCCTGCGAAAGGAAATAAACTTCTGCTATGTACTTTTCTTCTTTGTCGAGATTTGGAGGCGTGAATGTGCCAAGAGAGAGTTTTATTGTTGCTTGTAAAAAATCGTATCCAGTGGATAGATGTACCAAGTGTGAACCGATAAAGTCGCCTCCCATTCTAGCTCCAACTTCAATAACAAAAAGTTCTTCGTTGTCGGTAATTTTAATCTCAGTGTGCGAAGCTCCATTTTCTATATGCAAAGCGTCCAAAACTTTCATAACTAGTTGCTCTATTTTTTTTGTCAACTCAACAGAGAGCTTGGCCGGTTGAGTGTGGGCTATTTCTACAAAGTGTGGAGCAGAAGTGGTTGTTTTGTCCGTAATAGCGAGTAAATAGTGATGCCCTTTCCACGAAATACACTCAACACTTACTTCTCTGCCTTCAATAAATTCTTCCACTATTGCTGTTTGGGAAAAGGAATTGTTAATGGCTTCTTTTAAAGCATTTGTCAATTCCATTGCCGAATTTACTTTTGTAACGCCTACGCTTCCCGAACGATCGGTTGGTTTTGTTATTAACGGAAACTTTAGGTCTGCAACATCACAAAACAGTTCTCTGCAGATTTTATATTTTGGAGAAGAAACCCCCAAAGAAGTAAATTGTTCCCGCATAAAAAACTTGTTTGTCATGAGTAATGTGTAGGCGTCCTGATTTCCTACAAGTCCCATTTGTTGAGCGACATAGTTGACTGTTGTTACTGCTAAATCGGAGGCGATTGTAATAATACCGTCAATTCTTACTTTCTGACAAATGGAAAGAATTTGCTCTTTTTCGGTAATTGAGATGGGATAAAAATAGTCGGCAACTTGGCAACAAACTGCACCTTCTTCCCAAGCAAAGCAATGCGTCTCAATGCCTAAAGATTTAGCTTTATGCACTAATGGAAGTTGCAAATATCCCGCTCCTATAATAGCAAGTTTCGACATTGACTTTTTTATTTTTGAGTTTTATACCGACAAAATAACGTATCGTACTTTTCGAAAGAATCATCGTTAAAAACAAAAAGAGAAAACTCAAACGGCATGTAGTCATTGCGTAGCATTACGTTACGAGAATATTTATAAGCAATGGAAAGTAGTTTTTCGGGCGAAAAGTGAAATGTTTCCTCTTTTCGATAATCTACCTTGTCCGAAAGAAAGTCGAAAGCAAATCCATCGGTACAAATCTGCAGAGTTTTTTTTATTACCTCTTCAATGTAGTTGTATTGATCCACTCCTGCGAGCATCAAATTGAACGTTCCAGAAGCAATTGCGTAATTAAAACTTCTTTGTGGAGAAAATGTGAGAATATCTTCTGTGAAAAATCTACAATGAGGTTGCGGATGAAGTTGTTTTGCTTTTTTTATAAAATCTTCAGAAAGGTCTATTCCTGTGTAATCAAACTGCGAAGCTTTTTTTGAAATAGTGTCCAAAAGATCACCAAAACCGCAACCGATATCAAGTATTGATTTTTGTTCAAAACTATACTGTGATGTAAGTACATCAAAACGAACTTGCTGATTCCCTTTGTCCCATCCAAGTGATTTTGGTGAATATCCCCACTGTTTATAGCGAGACGCATAAAAAGTATTGATAGCAGTATAATCAGGTTGTTGTTTCACTCTAAGTTATTGCTTTAAGTCTTGATGAGAATATTAGAAATTTACTTTTTCTGAAATTACAAAATGAGGGCGCTGCTTGGTGTTGTCAAATATTTTACCGAGATAAAGACCTAACACTCCCATAAACATAATAATCAGCCCTGCTAAAAACCAAAGCGAAACGATGAGCGATGTGTATCCATTAACATCAGTAATACCTCTCATGTATTGAACAAAGTAATATCCTCCCACAAAAAAAGAAATCAGCGAAAGCAAGAAACCGAGTTTTACCATCAATGTTAGTGGTTTGTTGGAAAAAGCAACGATAATGTCTTTGGAGTAAGAAAAGAGCTTTGTAAGTGAATATGCCGACCGTCCGTCAAAACGTCTCTCTCGGGAAATATCAACGTAACCAATACTGAATCCAGTCCAGTGAATCATGGTGGTAAAGTTGCGCACCGAGTCGTGCATTTGTGCCATACAATGAATAACCTTCGAATGGAAAATCCCAAAATTGCCAATGCGACTATCTTGTTTTGTGTCGGTTAAATAGTTGAATACCGAATAAAATGCCTTTGACGAAAGTTTTTTAAGAAAACTATCTTTGCGCTCTTTGCGTAAAGCAAATACTATGTCGTATCCTTCAAGTGCCTTTGCATAAAGATTGGGAATCTCAAAAGGATCATCTTGCAAATCGCAGTCCATTACCACCACCCATTCGCCTTGAGCAGCGGAAATGCCCGCTTCAATAGCATAATCTTGCCCAAAGTTGCGCGTTAAGTTTATTCCTTTTATGCGTTTGTCGGAGTGACATGCTTTGATGATTTCTTGCCAAGAATCATCAGGCGAACCATCGCAAACAAGGATTAGTTCAAAATTGCTGGTAACAGAAGAAATGCTTTCAACAATGCGACGAGCAAGTTCTGAAACAATGGTTTCTGCTTTGTACACAGGCGAAACAATGGAGATAAGTGCTGACATCAAAAAAATCCTTTTAAGAACGAGCAAAGATAATAGAAAAAAGCTAACCAAATGCGCCAACGAAAAAAATGCCAAACAATTCAATCTCAGAATGTTCTAAATTTTGTTGGTTTGTAAAAAAAAACTACCTTTGCACTCCATTTTTATTTTAGAAAAGGTATGAATATTACACGTAAAGATGTAGATGCTGTAAATGCTGTTTTGACAGTACAAATAGCAAAGGCAGACTATGCCGAAAAGGTAGAGAAAACGCTTAAAGACTATCGTCGCAAGGCCAATGTGCCAGGTTTCCGTCCTGGAATGGTTCCTGTAGGTTTGGTAAAGAAAATGTATGGAAAGGCAGTGTTGGCCGAAGAGGTCAATAAAACTCTTTCTGATGGATTGTTTGGTTATATCCGTGAGAACAATTTGCAAGTTTTGGGAGAACCATTGCCAAACGAAACTGAGCAAAAACCTGTAAACTTCGATACTGACGAAGATTTTGAATTTGTTTTTGATGTTGCTCTTGCTCCAGAAATTAACATTTCTCTTGACAAGAAAATTAAAATAACAGAATACGAAATTGCTGTTGATGAAAAAATGGTAGAAAACCAAATTCAATCATACAAAAGTCGTTTTGGTAGATATGAGCAAGAAGATGTAGCAGAAGAAAAAGACGTTTTACGTGGCGATATACAAGAAGTTGGTGGCGAAATTGTAGCGAAAGATGTTGTAATTAGTGCTCAGCATATAAAATCGGCAACGCAGAAAAAACTTTTCATTGGTGCTAAAAAAGGTGACGTGGTGAAATTCTCGCCAAATAAAGCTTACAAAGGAAATGAAACTGAAATAGCTGCATTGCTTAAAATAGACAAAGAAAAAGCAAAAGATTTGACCTCTGAATTTGAATACACCATTAACACTATTACTCGTTATTTTGAAGCAGAATTGAACCAAGATTTGTTTGACAAAGTGTATGGAGAAAAGGTGGTAACATCGGAAGATGAGTTCCGTTCAAAAATAGAAGAAGAAATCAAGGCTTCGCTAAAAATAAATAGCGATTATAAATTCGCTTTGGATACAAAACAAGTTTTGCTTAAAAAAGCGGAAAAAGTTGAGTTCCCTGAAGCATTTCTTAAACGTTGGCTTTTGGCTACCAATGAAAAAATGACTGAAGAAGTGATAGAAAAAGACTTCCCAAAAATGTTGGAAGAGTTGAAATGGCAAGTTATTTCGGACAAATTGGTAAAAGAAAACGAAATAAAAGTAGAACAAAGCGACTTGCTTGAGCAAGCTAAAAAAACTACTCGTAGCCAATTTGCACAATACGGAATGATGAACATTCCTGACGATATTTTGGATAGTTATGCTAATGAAATGCTTAAAAAACAAGAGTCTGTAGAAAACCTTGCTCGTCAGGCAATGGAAGACAAATTGCTCGAAGTAGTAAAAAATGCAATATCGTTGCAGAAAGAATCTATTTCGATGGAAGATTTTGGGAAATTATTTGAAAAATAAATCTGATATTAGAAAAACCTTATAAATATTCATTCTATTATGATGACTATCGACAATTTCAAATTTGCTGGTAAAAAAGCAATCGTGCGCGTGGACTTCAACGTTCCACTAGATGAAAATGGTAAAATCACCGACGATACACGTATCCGTGGTGCTCTTCCTACCCTTAAAAAAGTTTTAGCAGACGGTGGTTCTCTTATCATCATGTCTCACATGGGTAAACCAAAAGGTAAAGTAAACGCTAAATATTCATTGAGCCAAATCGTTGACGCAGTTTCTGAAAAACTTGGCGTTGCTGTGAAATTTGCTGACGACTGCGCTAAAGCTGCTGACGCTGCTGTTGCACTTCAACCAGGCGAAGTTCTACTTCTAGAAAACTTACGTTTCTATGGTGAAGAAGAAGGCAAACCAGTAGGTATCGACAAAGAAGATCCTGCATACGAAGACGCTAAAAAAGCAATGAAAGCTTCTCAAAAAGAATTTGCTAAAACTCTTGCTTCATACGCAGACTGCTACATCAACGACGCATTCGGTACAGCTCACCGTAAACACGCTTCTACAGCTGTTATCGCAGACTACTTCGACGCAGAAAACAAAATGTTAGGTTACCTAATGGAAAAAGAAGTACAAGCTGTTGACAACATCCTAAGCAACATCAACCGTCCATTCACCGCTATCATGGGTGGTTCTAAAGTTTCTACCAAAATTGGTATCATCGAAAACCTAATGGACAAAGTTGACAACCTAATCCTTTGCGGTGGTATGACTTATACTTTCGCTAAAGCAATGGGTGGTGAAATCGGTAAATCTATCTGCGAAGATGACAAACTTCAACTTGCTCTAGACATTATCGAACAAGCTAAAGCTAAAGGAGTAAACCTAGTATTAGGTACAGACTGTGTTGCTGCTGACGACTTCTCAAACGACGCTAACACACAAGTGGTTCCTGCTAACGCTATCCCAGAAGGTTGGGAAGGTCTTGACGCTGGTCCTGAAACACAAAAAGCATTTGCTGCTGCTATCGAAGGCGCTAAAACTATTCTTTGGAATGGTCCTGCAGGTGTGTTCGAATTTGACAACTTCACTGCTGGTTCTCGCGCTATCGCTGAAGCTATCGCTAAAGCAACTGCAAACGGTGCATTCTCACTTATCGGTGGTGGTGACTCTGTAGCTTGTATCAACAAATTTGGTATGGCAGA
>JAGCAG010000043.1 GCA_017652785.1 Paludibacteraceae bacterium
ACTTTGGTTACTGGATTCAGTTTACCGAGGGTATTGGTTCGGGAGCGCCTATCAGCATTGTGTTAGGCGATGCAAGTCGCGACGATTATCCTTATGCAAACAGCGATGACCGCGTAGTGAACTTTGCGTTGAGAATAGCTGCTCAGGCTCCAACGTTTGACACTCCAGACTCGTACACCTTAGGTATCGACGCTGCTGAAAATGCTTCGAACGAAACTGCAGTAAGTTCTACTATCGTTACACTTACCGACGAGGGCTCTATCGACAACTTCCGTGCAGGTTACGACATGCCAGCATCGTTTGCGGCAGCTGACGCAGAAGTGCCAGAAATATGGACAAAAGCAGGAGAGTCGAATATGATGTTCAACGACGTTCGGCGTACCGACGAAGTGGTGGTGCCAGTAAGCATCCGCATCAAAGAGGCAGGAGAATATGCAGTTCGCCTCACTCATACTAACGACACTACTTCGCTAGTGCAACTCCGCGACAAAGAGACAGGAGCGATTGTTGACTTGCAAAGCGATGGCGAAGAGAGCAGTTACCTCTTCTTGGCCGACGAGGGAGATGCAAACCGCTTTGAGCTTGTCATCAGCAAAGCCCCACAAATGGTTACAGATTTGGAATTTGTGGAAACTCTACAAGGCGAAGGGGAAGCACAAGTGTACGTGATAGGCGACAACCTCTGCTTGAAGAACATTGCTATGGGCTACAGCGTATCGGTTTGCGATGTGCTCGGTAGAGAATACTTAAGAACTCTTGTTACCGAGGCAGATATGAAAGTATTGCTCCCTGCAATGAGAGGAGTTTATATGGTGAACATTTTGGATAAACAAAACATATCTGTTCAATCTGTTAAGGTGACAAAATAAGGAAAGAGGGAATAAGGTTAGATAGAGATAAAAACTTAAGATTTTTTTGAGTTATGAATATAAAGAGTACAAAAATAGTGATTGTGGCAGTTGTCCTAACGTTGTTGGCAACGGGAGTACAAGCGGTAAATTATAATTTTTCGGAGTCAGGAGCTGCCCCTCAAAGTGTATCTTCGTCGAGTGTCGATTTTGATATTGATCTTTCGTTGGGAGGAGGTAGCGAATACTCTTCTTCGGCAGCTTCTTCTACTACGGGGATGTCTATGTTGTCCGAACAATCGTCGGTAGCAGCAAATGGGTCATCGATTCTTTCTGTTCAGGGAACAGAGTCGAGCAACGCAACAGGAACAATGGCGTCGGCTTCTCCTTCTTCGTTTAGTTTTTCGAACGGAAGCTCGTCGTCGTCGGACTCAGAAGTGAATGTGGTTTCGCTTCCTACTACCACTACCCCATTTGGCGATGCGAACCTTACGGACCTCGGTGGAGGTGTGGCAAAGTTGCCTGGCGGCAATGGTCACGACGAACCTTGGCCACCTCTTGGAGATGGAGTTCTTCTGCTGTTTGCTCTTGCTTTGACTTATGCTGGAGCGATTTACAGAAAACGTAGAAAAGAAACAGAGGAATAAGAGAAACTTACTTTTGAATAGAAAAGCGATATCCTTTTAAGAGGTATCGCTTTTTTTATGGTTCAACTCTTTTTAATAATTAGAGTTAAGTTTATTTTTTCCAATAAAGGTAAGATTTCTTATCGGTATTGTTCTCTTCTTGCCTTATAATAAAGAGAGGTGTAGTTCTGTCCCAATTTTTGAATGTTGCATTTTTCGTAGTGTCATCAACAAAATATTTTATGTTTTTTGCCCATTGTTGCCAATCATAAAGGTTATTTCCTCTAAACGTTTGGTATTGTGTTGAGCGTCCAACATTGTTGTTGTGCAAATCCATCAACAAATCGCAGGGAGCATTATTCCCCACTTTTTCCCAATAGATATCCATGATGAGCCAAGCAAGAGCTTCGGTTGTGTAGCGTTTTAGCATTACGTTTACAAACAGGTGTCGGAAAGCGTCTCCTTGCATTCCATATTTTGTTTTTTCGGGATAAAGGTGTTCCGAAACGTATTCGGCTCTTGCTTTACTTTGCATTATGCGGTAGAAAATGTAGGAACCTCCTCCTGCAAGAAGGATGGGGATGGTTAGATTTTCTTTTAGAAAAAAGGGAACACTGTCCGAAAGCAACTGACTTTTTAAATGAAAAGAAGAATCGGTTATGGAAAGATGTTGTAAATTATTGAGTGAAAAAAATGTACTATCATCGGCCAAAAGGTTCAGTTTACGATACAATTTGGTCTCCTCGTCGGTCATATTCAGAAATCGGATTTCGTCGTTGTCCGATATGTAGGGATGGAGTGTGTGTTTTTCTTGCTCATCTTTGATATCTATTTCTAATGTTGGGCGAGAAAAATCTTTTTTTCGTTTTTCTGGAATGAGGTTTTGTGAGATGTATGTGATTTTCTTCATCATTCCCTTGTAAGCCAAATTCGGATAGAGCTGAATGAGACGTTTTTCCAGATAGAGGCTCATTGTTGAGGAAGAATCTTTTCTTATTAATTCTGCCATTTGAGTATTGTACTTTGGTGTTGTCTCGTTGTGTATGGCTTCGTATTCCCGCGCCAATATGTAAATGACTTCGGCAGGAAATTCGGGTATTTTAGAGGTGTCGGCTTGCGCAGAAAAAGGTTTTTCTTCAATGGTGGGTTGAATCAATTGCTTCGGTTTACAAGCAGTAATGCAAAGCAGAATAATTATGATGAACAGATTTTTTCTCATTGCAAATGTTTTTGTTCGGCATCTACAATCTTGAAAAGTTTATCGTTGCGACGAACGATCGAATCTGTTTTTAATGAGAAGTAAACGCCTTTTTCTGCTCTTTCGACAGGGAGCAGATCGACACGAATCTCCTTCACAACGTCTTCGTAGGCACCCGTGGTTTCGCCAGTGACCAAAATTTCGTCGCCAACACTCAAACTTTGTGCTTCGAGCAAAAATTCTGCCACACCGATTTTTGAAAAATAATTGGTACAACGCCCAATATATATTTTACGTTTTGTTGCTGATGAGCCATAGTTTTTTGTCCATTCGCCAAGACGTTGACCAAGGTAGTATCCATCCCAGAAACCACGATTGAAAACGGTTTTGAGTTTTTCGTCCCAAAGAGCAATTTTTTCGTCGGTAAACGTATCGTTGTTGTAGGCCTCGATGGCTTCTTTGTAACATTTAACCACGGTTTTTACGTATTCGGCACCTCTTGCACGCCCTTCGATTTTGAAAACTCGCACTCCTGCATCGAGCATCTTATTTATGAAATGAATGGTTTTCAGATCCTTAGGCGACATGATGTATTGATTTTCTATGTCGAGTTCGATTTGGCTCTCTTTGTCTTTGACGGAATAACCTCGCCGGCAAACCTGCATGCATGCTCCACGATTGGCCGAAGCGTTGTGATGATGCAAACTTAAGTAGCATTTGCCAGAAACGGCCATGCACAAAGCCCCATGGCAGAACATCTCTATGCGAACCGGTTTTCCGTTTCGGCCACAAATGTTTTCTTCGACAATGGCTCTGTATATGTCGGCCACTTGGTTGAGGTTCAGCTCACGCGCTAAAACCACCACATCGGCAAACTGTGCGTAAAACTTCAGTGCTTCTACGTTGGCAATGTTGAGTTGAGTGCTGAGGTGAACTTCCACACCACATTGACAAGCGTAGGTCATGACGGCAACGTCGGCAGCAATGATGGCCGAAACTTTCGCTTTTTTTGCTTCGTTGACAATTTCTCGCATCAGATCGAGGTCCTCGCCATAAATTACTGTGTTTACTGTGAGATAAGTCTTTACGTTGTGTTGGCGACAAAGGTCAACGATTTTATGCATATCGTCGGTAGTAAAATTGCTTGATGAACGACTACGCATATTTAATTTTTCGATGCCAAAATAGACCGAGTTGGCACCGGCCTGAATTGCTGCACTCAAACTTTCCCACGAACCTACGGGAGCCATTATTTCGTAATCTGTAACCATTTTTTTTGAAGATGAATGTGCATGTATTGTACTGTTTTTTTTTGTATCTAAAAATTTGTTTTCAATAACTCTTTTGCCGTTTTGTATCCGAGGGAAAAAATCTCTTTGGATTTCTCGACTTCGAACGTATCAAAATGTGCCATGTCGGTAGGCTCAATCAGGAAGTCGCACAACTCCTTGTCGTGAACAATGTTGGCCTTGAACATAAAGTGATAAGACCGTGCGGCAACATTGATGATGGATAGTTTGTAGTTGTCGGCCACTAACGGACTTGCATTGATTCCGATCAGATAGTCGCACTCCTGACGAATGGTGCTCGCAGGAAAATTCTTAAAC
>JAGCAG010000044.1 GCA_017652785.1 Paludibacteraceae bacterium
CCTTACCGAAAATCTCGACTACTACATCCATCTTTACGACTGCTGGAGTAGCTACCGTGCCGAAACCGATGGAGTTTTTATAGCCTACGCCTCTATTCATGGTGGCACAGCCCAAGCAGCAAAAAAAATGGCAGAAATACTAGAGCAAAAAGGAGCAGGAAAAGTGTCGGTGGCCGACCTTAGTCGTTGCGATATGGCAGAAGCCATCGAGGACGCATTTCGCATGAGTAAGCTCATTGTAGCCGCTTCGTCGTACGACGCCGGCGTATTTCCACCGATGCACGACTTTTTGCACCATTTGCAGATAAAAAACTTTCAGAACCGAAAAGTAGGAATCATTGAGAATGGCTCGTGGGCTCCATGTGCCGCTCGAGTTATGAAGGAAATGCTCCAAACAATGAAGTCAATAGAAATAGCCGAACCTACAGTTACAATACGTAGCAGAATGAAAGAAGAGGATTTGCCCCGACTTGAGGAGTTGGCCAACGAAATGTTGAGATGACTACTTGGTGTTTCTCACAACACGCGAAGAGTTGGAATTGACAAAATCATTCCAACTTTTATATTTTTTTTCGGTAGCAGGTCGCGATGCTTGCAAAAAATGACAATACGCCACCGCCAAAGCATCAGTAGCATCAAAAGCCAATTGCATTTTTTCATTCGGTATCTTCAAAAAACGATGTAACATATCAGCAACTTGTTCTTTTGAAGCTTGTCCGTTGCCTGTAATAGCCATCTTTATTTTCAAAGGTGCATATTCACAAATAGGCACATCTCGCTCCAAAGCAGCAGCAATAGCTACACCTTGAGCTCGTCCCAATTTTAACATCGATTGTACATTTTTTCCAAAAAATTGGGCTTCGATAGCAAATTCATCAGGCAGAAAACGTTCTATAAGTTCAGTTGTAAAATCAAAAATTTGTTTCAACTTTAAATAAGGATCCTTCGTTTTTTTCATATCAAGCGTTCCCATATCCAAAAACGAAACATTTTTACCACAAACACTTATAACACCAAACCCCATAACATTTGTTCCGGGGTCAATGCCTAAAATAATTTTTTCTTGTGGTTGTGCTACCTTCATAAAACAACCTCTTCCATAAAAACAGAAAATGTAAGTACATTTTCACCAAAAGTTTTACGCATATATACATCTAACAAATGACCCTCCTTTTCGAGCCAAGCATCGAGCAATACTCTACTTTCGGCATAAAACTGCACAGCAAAAGTTTCATCTTCTGGCGAATTGCCAACCAACACTTTACATATCCGACAATCAGAAAAAGCCACATTTTGTTCGATACGTGGTTTGATATATTGTTTAAAAAAATCTAGCCAACGAGCTACAAACAAGCGATTTACATGATATGTAGTATTAAAAATAACACGTTCCATAGAGCACAAAAATAATAAAAACAAAAATTACGGCATCAACAACGAACTATCTCCATAACTTAAAAAACGAAAATCGTGAGTCAGGGCATAATCATAAACCTTCTTCCAATCACCTCCAACAAAAGCCGAAACTAACAACAAAAGCGTACTTTTTGGTTGATGAAAATTGGTAATCATTTTCTTCACAAAATGAAATTCATAACTTGGTGCAATAATTATTTGCGTTGCTGCGTTAAGCACAGTCAAATTATTTTTCTGCATATAATCCAGTATCGACTGCAACGATTCTTGCGGAGTTAATTCATAAACAACTTCGTAAGGTTCCCACTGTTTCACACAAATCAAATCATTCGCTATATCTTGATTAAGCAATTTTGCTCCAATATAATATAAACTTTCTATTGTTCGTACAGAAGTAGTACCCACAGCAAGCACTTCACATTTGTGAGCCAAAAGAGCTTCTATTGTCTGCCTCGACACCGAAATATATTCTGTATGCATATCATGCTGTTCCATATATTCCGATTTAACAGGGCGAAATGTTCCTGCTCCTACATGCAGGGTAACTTCTTGCAAATCAATATTTTTTCGTCTCAAATCGTTTAATACACTCTCCGTAAAATGCAATCCAGCTGTAGGAGCAGCTACCGAACCTTTTATTTTTGAATACACAGTTTGATAGGTTTCATTATCACGCGACTCTGTTTTACGATTTAAATATGGAGGAATTGGCAACTCGCCAAACGATTCTAGAATATCAGAAAATGTTATTTGCTCATTGTTCCACGAAAATTGCACTTCAAAACTAGTGTTGTGTTGCGATTTAAGTTCTGCAAAAAGCGTAACTTCCACATTTCCAACCACAAGCGTATGTTCCAAAACTCCACCTTTCCATTTCTTTAGATTCCCTATCAAACAATACCACGTACAAGTTTTGTTTTGCTGAAATGAAAGCACATAATCGTTAGGCGAAGCTGGTTCCAAACAAAAAATTTCGATTAAAGCACCTGTCTGTTTTTTAAAATGTAGTCGAGCTTGAATAACTTTTGTGTTATTAAAAACAACCAACTCGTTTTCCGCAAGCATTTTTGGTACCTCGTTGAATATCGATTCAGTTATTTTCCCTTTGTTGTAAATCAGCAACTTCGATTCATCACGTTTTGGAAGTGGATATTTTGCAATGCGTTCGTCAGGCAACGCATAAACAAAATCGTCTATTTTTATCTCTTTCGGATTTTTCATCTTCTATAAAATAAATAAAATCAGCAACCTTCTTTTAAAGTTGCTGATTCCACATTTAGATTTGTACCGCGAGCGGGACTTGAACCCGCACAGCTGCAATAGCCAAAGGATTTTAAGTCCTTCGTGTCTACCGATTCCACCATCGCGGCATCTTTTTAAGCAAAAAAGAGAGCGGAAAACGGGACTCGAACCCGCGACCCCAACCTTGGCAAGGTTGTGCTCTACCAACTGAGCTATTTCCGCAAAATATTTCTATCAAAGATCTACTCGACTTTTCGAAGTGCAAAAATATAGTTTTTTTTATAATCAAACAACCTTTATTATCTATTTTTCAAAAAAATAATTTACAATTGCCCCGATTCAACTAACAAAATGACTCGCTCTACAATAGCATCTTTGTCCGTTTCGCCAAATTCATCTTTCAAATTAGCACCAAACAATCGAGCAAAACCTTGCCAAAATCCTGCCACAAAACTTCCACGATAGGCTTTTATCAAGGCATAAGACGACTGATTACATTCACGACTTATCAAGCGTATTAGCATTTTTCCTTGACTAAGTGTAAAATGACGCATATCACCTTCGTAACGATTAAAAATCTCTTTTTCTAGAGCTTTCATATAACGTTTTCGTTCCCTATCCGATTTCATTTTCATTAAAGTGTCGTTTGTTTCAGCCAATATCTTTCCCACAACTTTTGCATAAGGCAATGCTTTTTTCACATCGCGGACCGTACGCCAATAAAATTTCTCCTGACGCTTATTTTTAAATTTAATTGGAGGAAATACATAAATAGTTTGCAAAACAATATGCGGAATAGTATCTGTACCTTTCACCTCCATTCTACACCAAAAGCCACCATTTTCTGCGACCTCGCCTGTTTTATGTCGTACTCGTTCTTTTTTACTCGAAGTTTTTTGGGACGTAGTTTCTGCTAACACTCCCTCAAGAGAAAAGAGGAACAAACAAAAAAACAATGTTATTCTAAAAAACTTCATAGAGCAAAATTAAATTATTTACCTCATTTCTGATAGGTATTCAAAAGTTTTGTTTAATTTGGATGCAAAATTTAACTAAAAATGCTTTTTATGAAGCGAGTTGCATTTTCAGTTGTTTTCATTTACACATATTTGATATCGGTGTTTTCTCAACAAACAACTAGTATCATTCCTGGCTCTATGGCAAAGGTTGCCGCTATTATATGAATATAGGCTACAACATGCTAAAAAATTTTGGTATTTGGATAAAATTTGCTCAAACCTACTACAGCGACAATCGCACATGCATAGGGAGTGGTTGGGATACAATAAACGGAAACCACAAAAGCGATTTCCGTGTTCAACTGCGATTTAGTTTTTAAGCGGCCAACGCTACATCGAGCACCATCATCAACACAAAACCAATGGCTACACCTATCGTTCCAATATTAGAATGGCTACCCGCTTGCGACTCGGGTATCAACTCCTCTACCACTACATAAATCATCGACCCAGCTGCAAATGCCAACAAATATGGCAACACAGGCGTTACAAACGATATCAAAAGCATAGTAAGAAAAGCAAACACAGGTTCTACGATTCCCGACAAAGCTCCTATAGAAAATGCCTTGAACTTCGACAAACCTTCGCTACGTAGCGGCATAGATACGATAGCTCCTTCGGGAAAGTTTTGCACCGCCATACCTACAGTCAAAGCCAACGCTCCAGCAATACTAATACCCGACACCTGTTCCAAAGCTCCTGCCAACACTACGCCTACTGCCATTCCCTCGGGTATATTGTGCAACGTAACTGCCAATGCCAACATAGTAGAACGCTTCAAACTAGACTTTATACCTTCAGGCTCATGCGACTCGGTATGTATATGGGGTATAATAGTATCGAGTAAAAACAAAAAAGCCATTCCCATCAAAAAACCCACTGCCGCAGGTAACCACGCCACAACACCAAGCTCGGCACTCATCTCTATAGATGGGATAAGCAACGACCACACCGACGCCGCCACCATAACGCCCGAAGCAAAACCCAAAAGCAACTTTTTAAGCCCAAGGCCCATGCTACCACGAAGCAAAAAAACCATAGACGAGCCTAGCAACGTGCCTAAAAAAGGTAATAACAAACCTAAATAAACCTTATCCATAACTCAAAAAAGAATAACAAATAACACTAAAAAATTGTTTTGGGCAACTCAATATTTTCTATTCAGCACTTCGCTATATATCACTGCCTTTTTAAGGTCGTCGGCAGTAGAGAATTCTAGTGCATCGTTTTCGTTTGGCTCGGGCATTGCTTCTGTCGCAGTTTGCTTTTTCAACTCCTTGTCCACCAAATCGTGAAAGGTAGGCTGTGGTTCTTGCTCCACTTCGGTATTGTCTATAGACGACTCTTTTTCTACTGTTTCCACCTCTTGATGAGGCAAGTGGCGTATCACCTCCTCCCAGTTTACCGAAGGAGCGGGATTAGCATCTTGTGCCGAAGTGTGCTGACGCTTGCCCTCACGTATTTTGTTTACTATGCTGACTACTACACTGATTACTACTATAAGCGTGATAAAAAAATCTTCCATAGCTTGCGTTTTTTCTTTTGGCAAATATAAAAATTTACCTTACAGACACACA
>JAGCAG010000001.1 GCA_017652785.1 Paludibacteraceae bacterium
AAACAAATCATTACTTTTGTAGCAAAATGACAATAAAAATCAATTTTTCATGGAAAAAATAGACGATTTAGACAGAAAAATACTACAAATTATCACAAAAAATGCACGAATACCATTCAAAGATGTTGCCGAAGATTGCAATGTATCTCGTGCAGCAATTCATCAAAGAGTCCAAAGGCTGATTGAAATGGGAGTAATTATTGGTTCAGGTTACAACGTCAATCCCAAAAAATTAGGATATCAAATGTGTACTTACGTTGGTATTACGCTTGAACGCGGTTCGCTTTATAAAGAAGTTGTGCCTCAATTGGAACAAATTCCAGAGGTGGTAGAATGTCAGTACACGTTAGGTGCCTACACAATGATTATAAAAATGTATGCAAAAAATGACGAGCATTTGATGAATCTTCTCAACGGAAAAATACAAGAGATAAAAGGTGTAATTGCAACAGAAACACTTACATGTCTTGACCAGCCCATTCGCCGAGAAATTCCTATTGAAATTAATGACTAAAAATTTTAACCAAATAAAAAACTAAAAAAAATGGAAGTAAAAGAATTAAAAGCAGCATTCAAAGAGACTTACAACAAAAATGCCGAAGCAGTCTATTTTTCACCAGGTCGTGTAAATCTTATTGGAGAACACACCGACTACAATGGCGGATTTGTTTTCCCTTGTGCATTAAGTTTTGGAACTTATCTTTTGATGAGCAAAAACTCAGACAAAAAAATGCGCTTCAAATCGCTAAACCAACCTGAAATTGTAGAACTTGAACTCGACCAACTTACTACTCCACTCGAAGGACGTTCGTGGGTAAACTATCCGTTGGGATGTATTGCGCAATTTGTAAAACGTGGCATCAAAATAGAAGAAGGCTACGATATGCTTATTTGGGGTAACGTGCCAAATGGTGCTGGGCTTTCATCGTCAGCAGCGTTGGAAGTAGTAACAGCTTATGCCTTCAACGAACAACTTGGCACAGGCTACGACCGCACTGAATTGGCAAAAATAGGACAACTTTCTGAACACGAATTTGCTTTGGTTAATTGTGGAATTATGGACCAATTCGCAAGTGCTCAAGGTAAAAAAGATCATGCTATTTTCTTGAATTGCGATACTCTTCAGTTTGAACTTGTTCCTGTAAAATTGCAAGGGGTAAAAGTAGTTATCAGCAACACGCATAGTCCTCATAAATTGGATTCTGGAGCTTACAATGCTCGTGTAGCAGAATGCAAAACTGCCGTAGAACAATTAAATAAAGTTCGTCCTTTGAAATATTTGGCAGAATTGACAGAAGAAGAATTCAAAAATGTAGAGTCTGCTATTACCGACGAAGTTGCACACAAACGTGCTCGCCACGTTGTAGGAGAAGTTCAACGTACAACTGATGCAGTAAAAGCATTGAAAGCTGGCGATATTGAAGCATTTGGTAAATTGATGAATGCTTCGCACGTTTCTCTTCGCGACGATTATGAAGTTACTGGTCTTCAACTCGACACAATGGCTGAAGAAGCATGGAAAATCGAAGGTGTAATTGGTTCTCGTATGACTGGAGGTGGCTTTGGCGGTTGTACCGTATCGTTAGTAAAAGATGAAGCGATTGACACATTCGTTGCTGAAGTTGGTAAAAACTACAAAGCAAAAACTGGTCTTGACGCAGAATTTTACATTGCCGAAATTGGTGATGGTGCATGTCGAGTAGAATAATTCTCTAAAAAAAACATCAACAAAAACTCTCTATACAACCTAGTATGGAGAGTTTTTTCAAAAAAATAAAGACAAATGAAAAAAGAAAATTTTCAAAAAATAGTTGACGGAAAACAAATTGACCTTTTTGAATTATCAAACAAAAA
>JAGCAG010000045.1 GCA_017652785.1 Paludibacteraceae bacterium
TCGGGCTGACCAATGTTCAAATGGTAAACTTTTATTCCTTTTTGTTTTGCCTTATCGGCAAGTGGCGTAAGTTTTCTTATAGGAGACGAAGGCATTTGTTGCCCTCTAACTGATGTTTGAGGCATAACTTTTCTTATTTCTAGTGCAAAGATAATGAATTTAGACAAACTAAAAGAAGCTTCCTTTTATTGTTTGAAAAATACCATTAGAAACCTCTCCTTTCCCTCTAACCATATTACCATTCATCTTTGCTTGATAGGCAACCTATCCTTCCTCCTTGTTGATGTCAACTATGCTGTTTTCATCCTCTTCTTTCAAACGGAAAGAAGAATTGCTTCGGCTGAAAAGTGTCATCCCTTTTATCCCTAAAAGTTCTTTGTCATTTTCTTGCGTATTATGAATTAAATCCTTTACTTTGTATACAGATTTAGGTTCTGTTGTGATGCCCCCCACTTCTTCTGAAGCACTAAGGGGTTGGACAACGGAACCTTTTTCTTTATGCTCTTTGATAGATTGTAGTTCTTGGGCTATAGTATTGGAATTTCTTTTACTAAAAATCTCTCCCTCATTTATCTTCACCATCTCTCTGCATCATCTGCAATTGTATATCCTTTTCGCTCTTTGTCAATTTTATTCGTTGCATATAAACTTTTTAACTAAATAAATTGTTGTTTAAATAATAGTTTATAACTTTGTGGTTGCAAACACTCATGAGTAGTATTTTTTGGGATCGCTCATCCTTGTGCCAAAGGCCCCCGATTGCGAGGAAAATGAGTGGGATAGAATAATAGCACAAGAATTATCTATTTTGCTAATCGTTGTGTATGTGTGTATGGATATTTCCATTTGCAGACACAACGATTATTCTTTTGAATCTATGTTTGTTATTCTTCTCATATAGTTTGATGCCATCTTCGATGTCCCTTCAATGGGAGGGTTTCTCCTTTTTCTTTCTTCCATATCTTACGCAACAACTTGCAAAAAGCATCCCAACGTTTCTGTAACCACGATTGGGCTTCTTGCTCTCCTTTGGTATACCTATTTGCGCAAGTTTTATATCAAAGCAATTCTCACCAATAAAAGTTGTAACATTTTTGTATCCACATAATTTCAGCAAGAAAATTTAACTAAAAAAACTTTTTTATCTTTGCAGATGTTGAAATAGAAAAAGCGTTTTATGAACTTAGTTATTATCCCTACCTACAACGAAAAAGAAAATATTGAAAATATCATCCGAAAAGTTCTTTCGTATCCTGAAGGTTTTCATATTTTAATTGTTGACGATGGTTCTCCCGACGGAACTGGAGAGATTGTAAAAACACTTCAAACTGAATTTCAAGAACGCCTTTTTTTAATTGAACGAAGCGGAAAACTGGGTTTAGGTACGGCTTACATCACAGGATTTAAGTGGGCAATAGAAAAAAAATATGACTACATTTTTGAGATGGATGCCGATTTTTCACACAACCCTGACGATTTATCACGCCTACTTTCGGCATGTCAAAACGGTGCTGATGTTGCAATTGGTTCGCGTTACGTAAACAATGTGGTAAACGTTGTGAATTGGCCAATGGGAAGAGTTTTGATGTCTTATTTTGCTTCAAAATATGTACAAATTGTTTTAGGCATAAACATTGCTGATACTACCGCTGGATTTAAGTGCTACAAACGCGAAGTTCTAGAAACTATAGATTTGGACAATATCAAATTCAAAGGTTATGCTTTTCAAATTGAGATGAAATTCAAGGCATATAAAAGCGGCTTCAAAGTTGTTGAAGTTCCTATTGTTTTCGTCAACCGACAATACGGGACATCAAAAATGAACTCAAGTATTTTTGGGGAAGCACTTTTTGGCGTAATTCGTCTCAGAATTGATAGTTGGCACAAAAAATATCCACAAAAAAGTAACAAATGAAAACACTCATCAAAAACGCAACGCTTGTTAATAAAAATCAGCAACAACAAGCCTCTGTTCTCATTGATGGAGATTTTATCGTCGACATTTTTCCTTCAGAAAATAAAGTTGAAGCCGACCTTGTTATTGATGCAACAAACAAGTTTCTTATTCCGGGCGCAATTGACACTCACGTACATTTCAGAGAGCCAGGTTTAACACATAAAGCCGATTTTACAACAGAAAGCACTGCAGCAGTTGCAGGAGGTGTTACAACGGTAATGGATATGCCCAACAACATTCCGGCCACAACTGATAGAGAAAGTTTAGAAATAAAGGAACTCGAAGCGCAAAAAAAAATGTTATGCAACTACGCCTTTTACCTTGGGCTAACCAGCAATAATTTGGATTTTGCCGAAAAAATTGATCCCAAAGAAATTGCGGGATATAAACTTTTTTTAGGTTCTACAACGGGCAATCTGCTCCTTAACGACGAAAATTCGCTACAATTTTTTTTCAAAAAATCACACAATATTCCTATCGTTGTTCACGCAGAAAGTAATGAAATTATTGAAAAATCAGCACAATTTTACAGACAAAAATACCCTGACTTTATTCCAATTTCTTGCCATCACCTCATCCGTAGCGAAGACGCATGTTTTCAGTCTACAAGCAGAATTGTTGACCTAGCCAAACAAACAAATACACGTTTGCACATCGCACATATTTCTACCAAAAAAGAGTTAGATTTATTAGAAAGCAAAAACTTAAAAGACAAACTCATTACTGCTGAAACGTGTCCCCAATACCTCTATTTCAACTGTGATGATTACGATTCGTTAGGAGCAAGAATCAAATGCAATCCGTCGATAAAAACACCTCTTGATCAAAAAGCTCTACTATCTGAGCTAATCGATGGAAAAATAGACACCATTGCCACCGACATGCGCCACATTTACTGAAAGAAAAAGAAGGTGATTGTCTCAAAGCTGTTTCAGGAATGCCAATGATTCAGTTTTCACTTTTGGCAATGTTACAATTAACAAAAACAACAAATTTGACAATAGAAAACGTTGTAGAAAAAATGTGTCATAATCCAGCCATTTTGTTCAATATCAAAAATCGAGGATTTGTCCAAAAAGGTTACATTGCCGATTTAGTTTTGATTGATCCCAACAAAAAAACTTCCGTTGCCGAAGAAAATATTTTATCAAAATGCAAATGGTCTCCTTTCGAAGGAAAAACTTTTGATTTTTCGGTAACGCACACGCTTGTCAACGGAAAGTTAGTTTTTAAAAACGGAAAAATCTCCAATCAATTTCTTGGAAAAAAAATAGAATTTAATCGATAAAACTTTTTTATGAAAAAGAAACAACTTTTTGCTCTAGTTTTCATTGCTATTGCAATGATTTTTTTACTCATTCCTTTTAACAAAAAAGAGCAACCCTACACTACCAATCAAGGAAAGGTTTTTGGTACGTTTTACAATATTATCTACCAGCAACCTCAAGGCAAGAACTTGAATGACAGCATCATAAAAACATTTCAAGAATTCGACGCATCGCTATCTACTTTCAACCAAACCTCAACAATCTCAAAAATCAACCGCAACAAAAGCGATTCTACCGACTATTTTTTCCGCAAAATGTACGAAGAAGCACAAAGGGTTTCTTCTCTCACAAACGGTGCTTTTGACATTACAGTTGCACCATTAGTCAATGCGTGGGGTTTTGGATTTAAGCAAGAAGTTTTCCCAACTCAAACGACAATTGATAGCATTTTGCAATACGTTGGATACAAAAAAATTTCTCTTAAGAACAACTTTTTACAAAAACAAGATTCTCGCATACAAATCGATGCAAGTGCCATCGCCAAAGGGTTTTCCGTAGATATCGTTGCCAATTTGTTAGAAAAAAATGGGTGTGAAAATTTTTTAGTTGATATCGGAGGAGAAATTGTTGCAAAAGGAAAAAATCCAAAAGGAGAAAAGTGGACTATTGGAATAAACAAACCAACGGAAAGCCCTATTCAAACTGGCGAAATTCAATCTGTTTTATATTCGAATGATATTGCTATGGCCACTTCGGGCAACTACCGACAATTTTATTACAAAGACGGAAAAAAATACGCCCACACTATTGACCCAAAAACAGGACAACCCGTTCAACATCAGTTGCTGAGCGCAACAATAGTTGCTCCAACGTGCATGACAGCCGATGCTTTTGCTACTGCTTGTATGGTGATGGGAACCGAAAAAAGCATTGCACTTTGCGACAGCATTGCAGAAATCGAGGGATTCTTCATCTACAGCGGGGGAGATTCGTTGTTTTCCGTTTGTAGCAAAGGATTTGAAAAACTACTCAAAAAATAGAATTTCCATTTTGTAGAATATTTTCTCAACAAGTCGATTAGTGTATTTTTATTACCTTTGCAGAGTAAAACACAAATAGACAAAACAAACAATGGCTGAAGAAAAAGAACAAAAAAGAGTTGGATATTCGTCAAAAAACAAATTGAATAACGGTTTGGAATATGCAAAAATTCCACCACAAGCCACCGAACTCGAAGAACTCGTCTTGGGCGCAATAATGATTGAACCCAAAGCCATTGAAAAAGTGCTTGACATTATTAAAGCAGAATCTTTCTATAAAGACGAACATCAGCACATTTACCAAGCATTTCTTGATTTACATATCAACGATAATCCTATTGATATTTTCACAGTAAGTGAGCAACTTCGTAAAAACGAAAAATTAGAAAAAATAGGAGGAAACTACTACCTCTCTACTCTTACTGGAAAAGTGGCCAATTCGGCACACATTGAATATCACGCACGCATCATTGCTCAAAAATTTTTGGCACGTCAACTCATCAATATCTCTTCAGAAATGCAAGCCGATGCTTTTGACGAAAAAAACGACATTGATGAAGTTTTACAAAAAGCCGAAGCCGAAATTTTCAAAATAACACAAAACAATCAACAAAAGGATTTTACGCAAATCAATCCCGTCATTGAAGCATCGTATCAACGTATGCGTAAAGTGTTTGCCAACAAAGGAGAACTTACGGGAGTGAGAAGTGGTTTTTACGATTTGGACAAAATCACCGCTGGATGGCAACGTTCCGATTTAATCATCGTTGCTGCGCGTCCTGCGATGGGGAAAACTGCATTTGTGCTTTCAATGGCAAAAAACATGGCTGTTGACTACAAAATTCCTGTCGCACTTTTCTGTTTGGAAATGGATGCCATTCAACTTGTCAATCGTTTGATTACAAACGTAACAAGTATTCCTGCCAACAAAATAAAAACAGGAGACTTGGACGATATGGATTGGGACATCTACGACCACAAAATAAAGTCGTTGCAAGATGCACCTATTTTTATCGACGACTCTCCAGGATTGTCCATTTTTGAATTGCGTTCCAAAGCACGACGCTTAGTAAAAGAACATAACGTTCAAATCATTATCATTGACTACTTGCAACTTATGAATGCTTCAGGGATGCGCTTTCAGAGCAGGGAGCAGGAAATCAGTTTGATTTCGCGTTCGCTAAAAGTTTTAGCAAGAGAACTGAACATCCCAATCATTGCTCTTTCTCAATTGAATCGTAAGGTAGAAGAACGCTCCAACGAAGGCAAACGTCCTCAACTTTCTGACCTTCGTGAGTCGGGAGCTATTGAGCAAGACGCAGATATGGTTTGTTTGATTCATCGACCAGAGTATTACAAAATATTCCAAGGACCAAACGGAGAAGATTTAAGAGGTATTGCCGAAATCATTATCGCAAAACATCGTAACGGGGAAACTGGAGATGTCAGTCTCCGATTCAAAGGCGAATTTACTCGTTTCTCTAACCTCAGCGAACAAAGTTTTGGTAATGGAGGAGGAGGTATTCTTTTGGAATCAAAATCTAACAATAAGCCAACATCTGCACCAACAATTACATTGCCAGAGGAAAACTACTCTCCTTTTTAACCAAAAAAGATGAGACCTATTTTTGTAGTTTTGCATAATGTTTCCATTCCTTTTACTGCACTCGAAATGGCAGAAAAAATGGCAACGGCATTCGATCAAGAGATAAAGTTATTGTTGTTTGAAGAACATTTTCTTGACGAAAGTATCTCAAAATTTTCGCATATTGTTGTAAAAAAAGAACACTTAGCAACGTTTGCCGAAGAGAATGATGCTGCAATGATTTTATTCGAAATTCCTCAAAAAACCTCAAATAGAACCATACAAAATTTGTTGCATTGTAGTCGTAATTTACGAATGCCATATTTATTTGTAAAACAAGGACAAAGAACAAACTTTTCATCCATTTTAGTTCCTATTACGTTTTTGGAAGAGGATAAAGAAAAAGCACTTTTTTCCAGTGCTTTCGGACGATTCTTTCAATCAAAAATTACACTACTCACCGCCAACGATTACGGTAGCAAAGCAAAAAGAAACACCGACGCGATAAAAACCCTTTTAAATTCGTTCTCGCTAATATACAACGAATTAACCGCCAAGAAGGACAGTTTTGGAGTAGAAAAAGAGGCAATAAAAAAAGCAACAACCGAAAACCACGATCTTGTTATTCTGTCGGCATCAAGAGAATATGGGCTCGACGATTGGTTGTTCGGTCCAAAAGAACAAAGATTGATAAAAAAATCGGAAGTTGCACTGATGCTCATCAATCCAAGAGGAGATTTGTACGCGCTCTGCAACTAAACTTTTCGCATCCACATTCTACTCCCAAAAGAAATTTTCCTTTTTACTAACCAAATACCTATCTTTGCAAAACTGCAGGGGCAGATTTTATTTTATTAGAGCTTTTACACTCTTATTCTCTATTTCGAGAACGACCAAAATATGAAGTAGATGAGAATAAGCAAGCAGGAGTCCCGTCTTTTAGCGGGGACTTTTTCGTGCTTATCTTCAATGCTTTGATCGGCTGTCGAAGTAAAATAAGCAATAAACGGAAATAGTTCACGCTTTTTTTATGGAAAAAGATTTTCACATAGGAGACATTATCCGACAAAAACTACAAGAGCAGGAGCGAAGTGGCGCTTGGCTTGCTCGAAAACTCTACACCGATCCATCTAATATGTCAAAACTCTTAAAACGAAAACATTTGGATGCAGGCTTGCTGTTGCATATATCGTTAATATTGGGAGAAAATCTATTTAACTACTATTCAGATGCTTATACTGAAAAGCGGCAAGAATAACCCTATTGTAGGGCAAAATCCGCCCGATTATGTGGCGGTTTCGGAATGATGTTTTTTTTTGTCTATTCTATAGGATTGTACTACTTTTACTCCTACAATTTATTATTTATTAACTTTTTAAAAATTTAACAGATTATGAAAAAAACAATTATTGGAATTGCTATTGTGGTAATAGCAATGGTGTCGATGACATCTTGTGAAAACAAGGAAAAATGCTGGCAAGCAAAAATTACAGAAACCTACGCTTATGCTAATACAGAAGACGAAAACGAACTTGAAACCGATGAAATAGAATATTGGATTTGGGGTACAGAAGAAGAAGTTGATGCTGCTATTGCTGCTTATAAAAGTTCAATGGAAGAATATTACAAAGCAAAGGAAAATTTCTATAAAAAATATGATGAAATATCCGGTACAGAAAGTGGATATAGAGAGGGATATATTGCAAGTTATACTGTAGAAAAATTCAAAAAAGTTTCTGAATATGACTGTAAAAATGGAGTTCATAGTCATCGTGCTATTGATATAGCAGAAGAAACTAAAGAATACAAAGATGATGCAGAATATTACAAAGAAGAACTTAAAGATCTTGAAGATCTTGAATAATAAAACCAATCAATAAAATAGAAAAGAGGAATCTCAAAGTTCCTCTTTTTTATTTCAACTTTCCACTAAAATAAAGTGTATCTATTTTTGAAATATTAGGATGGATGATTTTTGCGAAATCAGAAAGAATTTTATCCGGATACACAACCCCACTTTCCCAAAAATCATTTCCTCCACTGCTATTTTTTCGAGCATAAAAATTGTACACATTACCTTTGTTCACAGCATTAAAAAGTTGATTCCGCTCATCGATATTCAAAAGCAAATCCATCGTTTCAGAAGGAGCTCCAAGCCAAACATCAGCTTGCGAGAAGTGATACAAAACACTTTCGACCGAAAGAGGAATGCTTTCTGCCGTTGAGTCGTTTTCAAAAACATACGAGCAAGAAGCATCCTTCAGCAATACACCCATAAAACTCATTCCTCCAGGCACATACCACGTTCCTTTGAAACTTCCGCCAATCATTACTTTTGGTTTTTCTGAAGTGTTCTTTACCATACTCCGAATTGCCTCATAACGCTGTCTCGTTTGCTCAAAAAGCGAATCGGCAAGAGCAGATTTATCGTAAATAGCACCAAAAAACTTAATCCATTCGGCTCGAGCCAACGGATGCTGTTCCTTCCACTCATTGATGTAAAGAATCGGAATCCCTCCCTGCTTAATACGTTTATTTTTTTCCGTTTCTCCACCATAAAGCGTCAATGTAAGCGCTTCAGGATGAAGAAAAAAAAGTTTTTCAAAATTCAGATTGAAAGCATCACCAATATTTACCAACGAATCGATGTCTTTTATTTTCTGATTGTAAATCAATTGCGGGGAGCAAACTCCAGACACTGATTTTAATTCACTCAAAGCATCAATAAAACCGATATGAGTTGCTGAGGTAACCGCTATGTTTCTGATGGGAACCAGCAATTTTTCTCCATCGATCGGAACCTTAACATTTCTATCTTTGACCAAATAATATGTCGAAGTTTTTTTCCCAATCGAAGGATCAAAAACCTCTACTTTTTTGTAATTATCAAACAGATAGATTTTAAAACCTTTGGCGTAATCAAGTTCTATTTGCGTTTGATTTTCGCTTTCGTTTTTCTCCGCGAAATTGATGCACGAAAAAAGCAAAAAAACACAAAGTAATTGTGTGCAAAAAAGAGATTTACTTTTCATTTCGTTTATCGGCTCCCCACATCAATTTTGTTCGCAACGTATTGAAAAACGTATGTCCTTCACGCTTAAGCACACGCACGTGATAAGGTGCTTTTTTGACGAATAACTTTGTATTTTTATCCATTACTGCCGAACGACCATCTAGTGCAATAAGGAAACACGACGAACGACTATCCACAGTCAACTCAATTTCCACCTCATCGGGCAAAACCAATGGGCGAACATTCAGACTATGAGGCGCAACTGCCGAGATTATTAGATTTTTTGATTGAGGTAAAACCAATGGTCCGCCAACGCTCATCGAATATGCCGTAGATCCTGTTGGTGTAGAAATAATAAGCCCATCCGACTGATAATCATTCAAAAAAACATCATTGATTTTCGTATGAATTGTTATCATTGAAGAGCTATCTTGTTTAGAAATTGCCACTTCGTTGAGCGCATAACCATAAGGTTCCGAGTCCTTTTGCTGGATGCAAAGTTGCAAAACCGCACGATTTTCTATTGAATAACGCGACCGTATGATTTCATCAATTGTCGGCTCTATTTCATCTCCCGAAATATCCGCTAAAAAACCTAAACGTCCCGTATTTATACCCAAAATAGGGATATTTTTATTTCCAATAAAAGAAGCTGTTTTTAGAAATGTACCATCGCCGCCAACACTCAAAACCAAGTCTGATGCGACATCGCTTGCAGAGATAATTTCATTGACTTCCGGAACAAAACTAAGTTCATTTACCATAAAATCATAGAAATTCTTCTCTACAGAAATAAAAATCTTTCTTTCGTTCAACACTTGAAACAAGATTTTTACTTGCTCCAAAGTCTCTTTCCTATAAGTATTTCCAAAAACTGCAATCTTCATTTTCTCTCAAAAAACATACTGACAAAAATACAAAAAAAAGATTTTGTTGTTAAAACCAAAAGTATCTACTCCAATCGAAAATATGCCTTCTTCAAATCAGACCAAAAAGTAGGATAAGATTTGGAAACTACTTCTGGATTTTCAATTTCGAGAAACAAAAATTTCAAAGCTGCTGGCGCAAAAGCCATTGCCATACGATGATCACTATAGGTTTTTAAGAAAGGATTCTGCTCTGCAACACAAGTTTTTCCACGCCAACAAAGCAATCCCTCACTTGGTTCTTCAAGAATGTATCCTATCTTTTTTGCCTCATTCTGCAATGCTAAAATTCTATTTGTTTCTTTTATTTTCAAACTCTGCAAACCAGAGAAGCAAAAACGAATATTTTCTAAACAACAAGCCACAACAACAGTCTGAGCCAAATCAGGCTGATTCACAAAGTCATATTCAAACTCATCTATCGAAGTTGGAGAATAAAAGAGTCTAGCCCCTTCTTTAACAAACTGAGTTTCAACACCAAGTTTGGCAAAAATATCGCAAATTGCTCTATCTCCTTGCAAACTATCTTTTTTCAATCCTCGGAGCAAAACAGTTCCTTGCTTTTGCGCCAACACAAGCGCATACCAATACGAAGCCGCAGACCAATCCGCTTCCACCGAAAACGACGTTGAGTTGTAGTTGGATTTAAAAATCGTCAGCACTTGTTTTTCAAATAAAACCTTCGCGCCAAAATGTTCCATTATTTTTTTTGTCATCTCTATGTAAGGCAACGAAACCACCTTACCTTCTAGGCTTATTTCTAAACCTTTCTTCATTTTCGGAGCAATCATCATCAATGCAGAAATATACTGACTGCTCACATTTGCTGGCAACTTAATTTTTCCTCCCTCCAACTCTTTTCCTTTAATTTTAAGAGGAGGAAAACCCTCTTTTTCTGCATAAGAGATATCGGCACCAAGTTGCCTTAGAGCCCCAACAAGCGGAGCTATAGGACGTTCTTTCATTCGTTGCGAACCTGTAAGAAGTACCTCACAACCATCTTTTTGAGCAAAATATGCAGTAAGAAATCGCATTGCTGTACCCGCAGCACCAATATCTATTATTATTTGATTAGATTTTTTCAAAGCTTCAGACAACACTTTGGTGTCGTCGCTCTGCGAAAGGTTTTCAATAGATGAAAAACAGCCATCACACAACGAATTAATAATCAAAACTCTATTGCTAACACTCTTTGAAGAAGGCAAATCAATTTCTATATCAAAGGGAGAATGAGACGATATTAGTTTTTTGACACTCATCACTTGTAATTATCGAAAAAAGTCTCGTTTTTCTTTCCTTTCCAGACTTCTTTTAGGAACTCTCCATCTGTATTTTGTCCTCCAAGAATGTAGATATCATGGTTGACATCATCAACTACAATTGATGACTTTTGAGATGGTTTCAAGTTAGGATTTAACGAAAAAATATTTGTTTTCTCATCTGTTTCGTCCCACGTCATTCCATAGTCCGAAGAAGAAATCAGTTTTTGCGACATTTTACCATTTTCCAATCCTCCAAAAAGAAATAGAAAATGATCATAAAAAAATGCTGCAGCATAGGTACGTTGAGGAGTTTTTCTAATCGAAGAACTAGGTAAAGTAATCCAATGTTCTCCATCTTCCGTAGCAAACACCTCTCCATTGCCAATTACAGTACACTGAGTCTTTCCGGATGGCATTGCTCTTGAAATGTACGATATCCCTTCTGAAAGCAAAGCTTCAGGATAACTCTGCAAAACTGCTTCATTTTCTACATCTGCTACAACACTATTTCCCTCTTTTTGCATTACCGCAAAAGCCTTATCATCTACATGGAATAGCATTTTTGTAAATGTATTGCTTAGCGATTTTGATTCCCAATTTTTACCATCAACAGAAGTATAAAGAACATTTTCACTGATAACATAAAACTTCTTTCCGGTACAAATCATCGTTTCTACATCTAAAAGAGGTAAGCCATTCATAATTTCTTCCGTCCAATTCTCCGCATCCGTACTTGTATAAAGTTCAACAGAAGAAGGAGTTTCGATATAAAAATAAATTTTCCCATCAAAGAAAAATGCTCTTTCCGAAACAACGTCTTGTTGCGAAGGATAATTTTTCCCATTCCAAACATATAACTCGTGGTCGATTTGATGTACGTTTGTTTGCACTAAATAACGTTGCGTGTGTTTTTGGTCTTTCGAAGTCACCTCCAATGTTACGGGATGCGTAAAAGAAAGAGTATCATTATCCGAATAAATTTTTGTCAGTTCCTCTTCTTTTTGCGAATATATCATCTTGATGTAAGAAACCGAATAAGTTACCAAAATCACAGGACTCACCGTATCCAAATAAGTACTATAAAGCATTGAGTCTCTGTTCTTTATTATACCTGTATACTCTCGTCCTTGATAAGAAAAAGATGTATCTGAATTGACATAAAAAACAGTATTTCCTATCGACGGAAAACTATCATTTTCGGCAAAATAGAAACCACTAATAATTGTTTTATCCAAATTTTCGTCACTAGTATTTTCATTACAACTTGCAAGAAAAAAAACAGCAACAGACAAAAGCAAAACCAAAAAAGAATGATTGTTCTTCATTTTCATTTCATTATATCGTTGCAAAAGTACAAAATTCATTAAACATAAAAACCTACTTCTCTTTCAAGACATTTGCTTGTTGATAAGTTTTATTGTTTTAGCATCCGGTTTCGGAAAAGTTGGTTATCTTTGCCAAACTTTTTTGTAGATTTTTTCTAATAAAAAATGAAAGAAAAAAGTCCTGTAAAAATTGATTTAGAATCAGTTATCAAATCAAAAACAGATAAAAAAATACCACGTTTTTTGATTCGAGGCTTAGAAAAACTCATCCACCAAGATGAATTTAATCGTTTTTTTGCCAACAACGTTGGAGTAGAAGGAATTGATTTTGTGGATGCTGCATTGAAGTATTTGGATGTAAAAATCAATATCTACGGCGAAGAAAATATTCCTTCTGAAGGAAAATTTATTTTTGCTTCAAATCATCCACTTGGAGGATTGGATGGGTTGGCATTGTCTTCTATTGTAGGCAAAAAGTTCGGCGGAGAAGTTTGTTTCCTCGTCAATAGTTTTTTAATGAATTTACAACCACTCGCAGGACTTTTTATTCCAATAAATGTAGGCGGGAAGCGACAAGAACGAGACTTAAACGAAAAAATAGAACACGTTTTTGAAACAAATAAGCAACTACTTATTTTCCCAGCTGGAGTTTGTTCTAGAAAGATAAATGGAAAAATTCAAGATCTTAAATGGAAAAAAACATTTATCAAAAAAGCCATTGAGCATCAGAGAACGATAATTCCTGTCTATTTTGAAGCGCGTAACTCAAATTTCTTTTATAATCTGGCTCGGTTACGCAATTTCTTAAAAATCAAATTAAATATTGAAATGGCATTTCTTCCTCACGAAATGTTCAAGCAAAAAGGAAACTCCTTTTCGGTAACCTTTGGAAAACCAATTCCCGCTGAAACATTTAATAGTAGCAAACGTCCAGAAGAA
>JAGCAG010000046.1 GCA_017652785.1 Paludibacteraceae bacterium
AACTATCGAGGTAAGCCCAGAACAACCAGAGAAAGCATATTCCCCAATGCTCGTTACGCTATCAGGAATAACTATCGAGGTAAGCCCAGAACAATCATAGAAAGCATATTCCCCAATGCTCGTTACACCATCAGGAATAACTATCGAGGTAAGCCCTAAACAACCCCAGAAAGCACCTTTTCCAATACTCGTTACGCTATCTAAAATTGTAATTTCCGTAGCTTCTTTAGGACCGCGAAATAACGTCTTTTTATCATCGGAGTATTCTACTCCATCGGTATGTATGTAGCTCATAATTAAATATTTAGTTGTTTTGTTTATGTTTTTTGATATCTATCACTGCAAAGTCGCTTTGTGTTCCTATGCGGAATGGAGGTCCCCAAAGTGATAGTCCGCTAGATACCCAAATGTGAGAGTAGCTCCATTTGCGGTAACCATGGCTTTGTTCGTAAAGTTTGTCGGTTATTAAGTTTAGCGGAAAAACTTGTCCTCGGTGTGTATGGCCACAGAGAAGCAAATCTACTTTGAGCGAATCGGTTTCTGCAAGGCTATAGGGCTGGTGGTTGAGCACAATGGTGGGTTGCTTGGAGTTTGTTTTGGCAAGTAAATCGGTAAGCGGAGCTCGGTGGTGGTTTGTGCAATCGTCACGCCCAACTATTTGTATGCCATTGGGTAATGCCACAACACTATCTCGCAACAACTTTATGGGCGTTTTTTTCAAATATTCTGCCACATGCTCTATTCCGCTGATGTATTCGTGATTGCCCGGAGCCATATAAATTCCAAGCGGAGCATTAAGCATAGATAGTGCTTCATCGAAAGGCTCTTGCTCTATCGGTTTCAGACTATTGTCTATCAAGTCTCCCAAAATAAGAATCAAATCGGGTTTTTCTTCATTTATCAACTTTATATACTTTTTGAGAGCAGTAAGTCCCGTTCCATAACCCAAATGGACATCGCTGATGGCAACTACTCGTATGTTTTCACCCTCAAAAGATCGCTCGGAAATAACTTCGATATGTTCCATTTTAGGATTGCGATAGTTGAGGTTCCCATACAGCAGCAACAAACAAGTAACAGGCAATGCAAACCAAAATGTATTGCCCATTGCGGGGAAAGCAAGTTTTACCAAATCTGCCACCGCAAGCAACATTACCATATATAGCAAAAATATCATCCACACCGAACCTGCACGAAAGAACAACTTCAAAAGTGCATTAGGCAAGTGCGAATCTCGCAAACCTATTGCCGCAAATAGCGAAAAAACAACAACCCAAAAGACTATAGAGAGTACAACCTTTGCCCACAATGGCAACCACGAAAACGCTTGTAGTGTGCGGATAAACAGGTAACAATTAGCACCTATATAAATGAGCGGAAGTACAAAAAATATCATTTTCATTGAAAAAGAATTATTTGATTCTTGATAGAATTTCTATAGTTCGGAGTTTGTCTTTGTAATGATTGTTAGTATTTACTTTTTCTATTGAAAGTGAAGCGTCGGTATTGTCTTGCCAGCGTCGGCAAAGGTAGATGGATTCGTAAATGCGACCTATTTTGTAACTATGACTTATTTGTAATCCTAACGCATAATCTTCTCCGTAACTAGTATTTGGGACTCCAATTTCTCGCAGAATGGGTGTGTAAAATGCTCTTGGGGCACCTAGTCCGTTGATGCGTAGTGCGTTATTTGGTCCGTTTTCGTCTGTCCACTCTTTGTGGTCGATGAGCCCGGGAGGAATTGGCTCCATTTCAAAGTTTGTCATGGTATATGAACCGATGAGCATGGCGCATTTCTGTTTGTAGAATTCTGAAACTATTTTTTGAAGTGTTTCCTCGGTTTCGTACACGTCGTCGCTATCAAGTTGTACGGCGAATTTTCCGCATTCACGATGCTCAATTCCCACTTGCCAACAACCTCCAATTCCCAAATCGTTTCGAGAAGGAACGATGTGGATAATTCGTTTGTCTTTTTTTACGAAAGAGTCAATGATTTCTGTTGTTTTGTCAGTCGATTGATTATCTATGATAATTAAGTTGAAGGGGAAATCAGTTTTTTGGTTCAAAACAGACTGAATGGCGTCGGCAATTGTTTTTTCTCTATTGCGCACAGGGATAATTACAGAAGCTTCTGTGTCAAAATCTTCGTCAAATTCTACATCGTTGAGGTTTGGTTTTATCAAAGCTCCGATTTTTTCAAGATAAATGGAGCAAACTTTTTCCATTTCGAGTTGAACTTCTCTGTTTTTAGGATCTACGTAGTCAAACTGTTTTTCTCCGCTTTTTCGTTTGTCAATGATGTTGTTTATTGTGTATAAATACTCGTTGATGTGAAAAGGAAGTTGTTGTGTGGCGATGCTTAATCGAAGATGATAAAGCCCTGCAAATCGGAAATGTATTTTGCTATTGTTTAGTGCTTCGAAACAAATTTTCTTATTGAAAAATAGCATAGTTCCAAACTCAAAATCATCTCTTACGCTGCCTATTTGGTAATCAATCAGCGGATGATTTACGACGACGTTATCTTCGTCTTTTTGCTTAAAATCAGAGTAGAGTAGACCTGCTCTTGTTTGTTGGGCAATTTGCAAGAAACGTTCTAACGCATTTTTCCCTAAAGAGAAGTCGGAATTTTGTGTATAGAATAAAAAATAGTCCGATTGACAATTTTTAAGAATGAGTTCTATTGTTTTTGACGAAAAGAGATAATCGATTTTTAGGCATCGGATGTTTTCTTTTAGTTGGATTTCATCTTTGTCGGTTAAAACAATAACCTCGTTTACAATGGGTGATTCGCAAAGCTCTTTTATGTTTTCTTCTGCGATTCCTTGCGGTAAAAATACGGTGATGCTATTTTTCATAGAGTAAGAAATTTAAGATTTCTGCCATTAAATTATTTCTTTCAGTTTGTGTTTTTATAACTTCGAAAGGGCAACCCATAACGAACGTGCTCCAAGTGTCTCGGTGTGCAACAGCGGCATTCAGTTTTGTGTCCGAGTAACGAAAAACAGGTTGAGAAACCTTTGGTACTGCTTTGAGGGCATCGACCGATGTCGTATGATAAATTTCTTTGCAAGGCGTATTATTGAATTCAAACGAAATTTCAAACGGATTTTGACGAGTAGAATAAGGCGTCACCTTTCCGCTCTGCGATGCATTGGAAGTTTCAAATGTGTATTTTAACCAATTTTTTGTAAAAGAACATTCCTCTTTAGTTTGCATATCGCTTGCAATGTAAGCCCCGCTTACCAAAATAGCTCCACCATTTTTACAATAGTCAATTATTTGTTGTTGAAGTTCTTGAGAGAATGTTTTGTAACGAATATGTAAAGAATCTCGTCCTACAATAGTGGATTTTTGTTTCCCTAAAATTAAGTCTACAACGTTGTAGACTTTTAAGTTGATTTTGCCGTTTTCGACAGATTTTCGACTACAAGAGACAAATGAAATACCAAAGTTTTGAATGGATTTCCCGTGTATGGTTGTGAAATCGAAGGAGTTTCCTGCAATAATTTCTTTTTCTAAATTGCCAAAACTTGCCCCAAATCCTGGTAACTCATCGCTTTTCCATTCTTCTGTTTTTTCAAAATTGTATTGATTTCCAACGTAAGCAAACGTATTGATGTAGGGAACTCCGCAATCGTTATTCTCAAAGAAGCCTGCTTTTGTGTTGGAGTCGAAAAAATGTGGGGCAGAAAGTCGGTCGAAAGCATTGACTATTAAGGCGGTTTTTGAGGAGTTTGGACTGATGTACCCCGAAAGTGTTTCAGACGGAAAACTTTCTCCTCCATCGTTTACCGCAGTAATTTTGAAGCTATACAATGTGTTTAGATTGCAATTTATTAAAACAGAGGTGTCTTTTGTTAGGAAACCATTGTCAAAACTCCCATTTTCTTTTCGAGTGTACACCACGTAAGAAGTTGGTTTTACTGAATCATTTTCTAGAAAATCAAACGTTGGCGACCACGAGAGTTTGAATTGATTTTTAGAGGCAATTTCTACCGAAAAATTGTTTACGGGTAAAGGTTGCGGAACGTATTTTTTGTTGTATTGAGCAGAAAAAAACTTCAGAAGACCTTTGTAAATAGCCCTTGCTGCGGCAAACTGGAAGTTGGGGTCTAAAGCATAGCGCACGTCAAGAGGATTTTGATGTGAAAGCAATTCGAGCAACATTGTTGGTACTTGCGAAATCCGACTTTCGACGTATGATTTGTTCCATAAGCCTCTAATTGCCCAAGCTGTATCAAATTGTTGGGTAATGGTTTTATGTAATTCGCTCAAAACAAGGTCAGAGAGATCTCTTGATGCAAATCTTGATTGACCTTTTGCAAAAGTTTCGTTGTTACTTTTAGCAGAAAAAATGCCTAAACTTCCAATGATTGAGTCGCTTTGAGAAACTCCCGCATCGGTATGAAAAGCTAATGATGCGTCAATGGGGATTCCCAAACCTAAAGAGTCTGGCATATTTTCTGAGCCAAAATTTAAGTAATTTACCCACAAAGGACGACAGTATAAATCGTCTAAATAGTCGCTTGCCTCTTGTGTTTGTGAGTAAACTTTTTGTGGTATTCCTGCCCATTGCAACCAATAGCGTGCGGCTTCGAGATAACGAGGTGTTTCGCTGGTTTGGAAATCTACGTCAATGTTGGGATTGAATTCAATACGTTTTTTATTGAGTTTGTTATATGTTTCAATCACTTCATTATTTGATGGCCTTCTGCCGATGGTTCCCATTCCTCCTCCAAATTTAACGGCATCGGCAGTGGTCTGAACTTTCTCTCCCTCTGGAACGGTTAGTTCTACTCTTCCGCAACTTTCGTTTATGCCTTTTTCAAATAGAAAAGTTCCTAAATAAATCCACGTTTTTCCTCCCATTTTTTGATTGACCCAAAACTTAGTTTCTCCTCCTAAATGAAACACGCTGTATTGTGCTTTGGTTGTGCTTGTTGGCAGTGTATGATAGGAAACGTAAACGGCATATTCTCCTCGCGTTGGAATGTCGGGCGTCCAAGTGGCTTTGTGTGTGGAATTTTTGTCTTTTGTAGTGCGAAAGAAACCTTCTGAGAATGGATTTTCATTGTTTTCAAGTTTTTCTTTTTTTAGCGCAAAACCGCTACTTCCTCCATTTTTCCATTTTCCTTCTTCCGAATAGATAGACTCTCCTATCTCACTTTCGCTATCTACTATTACTTCGTGAATTTGAGTGTCTCGCTCACGAGGAAGAAAAACGTTTGCCCCTGCATTTTCAAGCATAGGAAGTAAAAAATGAAGGACGAAATAAGTAGTTAATTTATCTTCTATAGTTGTAAATAATTTGGCGCGTTGCCACATCCATCTGTCTTCTTTCTGATTGTAATAACGTCCATGTCCTGCCCAAAGTGAAATGTTGTGACCCTCAAGACTCTGAGAAAGTGAGTAGGGTTTTGAAATGTTCTTTATAAGCGGTTGAAATGTTCGTTTTGTTGTAGGAAGTTTTGTTTTGTTTATTGCGTTTTGAGGTAAAAAATAGTTTGGGATGTAAAACCCTAACTCTTTTTTGTCTGCATAAAGTCTCAATTCAAAATCTTTGTAACACGAGGGTATAATATTTCTTACCTCTTGTTTCATTTGGCAAATGATATCGGTGCGTAGCAAGAGGTAGGAAAACGTAGCGTTGAGATAAATGTCAATAGTTTTGTTCTTAGTGTTAATGAGAACTTTTTGCATCTCAAAAATGCCTTTTTCGGGATGATTATGTTGGTAGGTCTCAACCCAAGTTTTGATATTTTGTTTTGCTTCTGTTGTACTATCGGCAAATAGTGAAGGTGCCATTACCGTCCAGCAAACAAAAAAACAAATCAAAAACCTTTTTCTCATTTTTTAGTTTCTTTTTTTTGAAGAAAATATGTGCAAATGTACGAAATAAAGTAAAGCCAAAATCCTAAAAAGAATAATTGTAGAATTTCAGTATTTAGGGTAAAAAGAGGTTTCTTTTTTACGCAATAATCTCTACATTTGTACGTTGTTTTGAATAGAAATAAAAGAAATGAGAAAAAATATTCTGATAACAGGAGGCGCAGGTTTTATTGGCTCTCATTTGGTGAGGTTAATTGTTAATAAATATCCTGAATATCACGTTTTTAATTTAGATAAATTGACATATGCGGGAAATTTGTCCAATTTAACTGATGTGGAGAATTTGCCGAATTATACGTTTGTTAGAGAGGATATTTGCAATTTTGATGCAATTAAATTGATTTTTGAGGAAAATAAAATAGATGCGGTGATTCATCTTGCGGCAGAAAGTCACGTTGATCGTTCGATAGAAGATCCGTTTTCTTTTGCGCAAACTAATGTTTTAGGCACGTTGTCGCTTTTGCAAGCTGCAAAACAATGTTGGGAAAATGATTTTGAGGGGAAACTTTTTTATCACGTTTCTACTGATGAAGTTTATGGGGCATTGGGTCGAGATGGTTTTTTTGTAGAAACAACACCTTATAAACCCCACTCTCCATATTCGGCTTCAAAAGCTTCTTCCGACCACTTTGTGCGAGCATTTCACGATACTTATGGTTTGCCTGTGGTTGTTTCTAATTGTTCCAACAATTATGGAAGTTACCAATTCCCAGAAAAATTGATACCGCTTTTTATCAATAATATCCGTCATAATAAACCTCTTCCCGTATATGGAAAAGGAGAGAATGTTCGTGATTGGCTTTATGTAGAAGATCATGCTCGTGCTATTGATGTGATTTTTCATAAAGGAAGAATTGGCGAGACGTACAATATTGGAGGTTTTAATGAATGGAAAAATATTGACCTCATAAAGGTTTTGATAAAGGTGGTGGACAAAGAGTTGGGACGCCCAGAGGGAACTTCTGAAAAGTTGATAACTTACGTAAAAGATCGCGCAGGTCACGATTTGCGTTATGCAATTGATTCTTCGAAGTTGAAAAATGAATTAGGTTGGGAACCTTCGTTGCAATTTGAAGAGGGAATTGAAAAAACAGTTCGTTGGTATTTACAAAATCAAGATTGGCTTGATAATGTGACCAATGGAGAGTACCAGAATTATTATGAGAAAATGTATAAAAATCGATAAAATATGAGATTGAAGATTGGAAGTTTGATTTTAATGTTGTTAGTTTGTGTGAGCAGTGTTTTTGCTCAACTTTCTGACGAACAGTTGGTAGAAATTCTTCGCCAGCATCATGAACGAGGAAGTTCGCAAATGGAGGTGATGGAAGATATGCAACAGAAAGGAGTTTCTATGCAACGATTAAAACTGCTAGAACAGAAATTTAGAGAAGAGGGTCTGGTTTCTGCAAAAACGATAAAAATATCTCGTCAGCGTTCTTCTGACCCTGAGGCTGTAGAAGATCCTGTAGAAGCAGAGCAAGGGGTTGTTGAAGAAAAAAATGAGGAAGATAAAATTTTGAAAATCTTTGGACAGAATCTGTTTACAAACAAACAACTTGATTTTAATCCAAATTTGAATATCCCTATTCCAGATGATTATGTACTTGGTCCGGGCGACGAAATTATCATTGATATTTGGGGAAATTCTCAACTTTCAGATCAGCAAACTATTTCGCCTGATGGAGATATTGTTTTGTCCGATGTAGGTCGTGTGGTTTTGTCGGGTTTAAAAATGAAAGATGCCACAAGGCGTATTAAAAATGCTTACGCAAAGGTCTATTCTGATTTAAATTCAGGAGGAACACAACTAAAAGTTACCATTGGAAAATTGCGTAGCATCCAGGTTAATATTTTAGGAGAAGTTGCAACTCCAGGAACATATACTATTTCTTCTTTGTCGACAGTTTTTCATGCCTTGTACGTTGCGGGGGGAATATCTCCAATAGGAACGCTTCGAAATATTAACGTATACAGAGAAGGAAAATCTTTTGCTTCGGTAGACGTTTATCAATACTTGATGAAAGGAGAAAATCAAGGAGATGTTATCTTGAAAGATGGTGATGTTGTTTTGGTTGGTACATACGAGATG
>JAGCAG010000047.1 GCA_017652785.1 Paludibacteraceae bacterium
TATCAAAATGTGCCATGTCGGTAGGCTCAATCAGGAAGTCGCACAACTCCTTGTCGTGAACAATGTTGGCCTTGAACATAAAGTGATAAGACCGGGCGGCAACATTGATGATGGATAGTTTGTAGTTGTCGGCCACTAACGGACTTGCATTGATTCCGATCAGATAGTCGCACTCCTGACGAATGGTGCTCGCAGGAAAATTCTTAAATACTCCCCCATCGACGTAATTCGTGTTATTGATTTTTCGGGGCTGAAACAAAACAGGAACGCTACAAGAAGCCGCAATGCAATCGACCAAATTGCCAGAGGTAAAAACCTCGCTCCGTCCGTGGTCTAAATCGGTTGCTACTATGCGAAGAGGAATTGGTAGATTCTCCAAACGTTTTGTTCGCAAGTTTTTCTTCAAAAAACTCACAAAAGGATCGATACTAAAAAAACCGCCAGAAGGGATTCCAATCTTTGTCCACTGACGAAAACTTATATCGGAAAAAAGTTCTCCAATTTGGTCGGGGGAGTAGCCATCGGAATAGAAAGCACCTACAATGCTTCCTGCACTCACTCCCGAAAGTATGTCGGGTTTAAGGTCGTGTTCTTCCAACGCCTTCAAGACCCCAGCATGGCATACACCTTTTATGCCACCTCCGCTCATTGCTATTCCTATTTTACCCATACAAAGAATAAATTAGAGAGAAACAAACACGTAAATCCTAATAAAAATCCACTTATTGTTTGTGCCAAAGAGTGTTGTTGGAGCGTAATACGAGCATAAGCAAGAACTCCTGCAAGCAAAACACAAAGAACAAACAAATTTAAGGTATTTATGTTCAACCATAAACAAGTACCAAAAATCGTACCGCAAAGTCCGCCAATGCCCGTAAGATGTGCGCTAATTTTCCAAACAAAAGATATTAGGATTAGGAACAAAATTGAAACAGCACTTCCAAGAAGAAAAACAGAGAGAAAAGAAGGTATTAAGTGGAAACGTATGAATACGACAGCACACAACACATAGCAACAGAATACGCATAAAAAAGGGATAAATCTTTCTTTTCTGTTGGATATGTTGAAGTCGGAGATTTTACGTTTTTTTCGAAAACGTAAAATAATAAGAGCAGGGAAAAGTATAGTGAATAGAAACAAAATGAGGAGAGAGGTTATTTTCTCATAACCTGAAAAAATTGTGCTGAAAGCAGAGTTGTAAAGAATCAATAGCCCATAAATAGGCATATAAAACGGATGCAAAATTCTTGATATCAATTCAGCAAAGCGTGTTTCCATTTTTTTTTTAGAACTTTTTGCGTAACCGAGCAACGGGAATGCCAAGTTTTTCGCGATATTTTGCTATCGTTCGTCGAGCAATGATGTATCCCCTCTCTTGCAATTCTTCTTTTAATTTGTCGTCGGTGATAGGGTTTTGTTTGTCTTCTTCGGAAATAATTTCTTGCAAGATGTGCATAATTTCTTTATTAGAAATTTCTGTACCATCTTCGGTTTTCATTGTTTCGGAAAAGAAATATTTCAGAGGAAAAACTCCAAATTCGGTTTGAACGTATTTGCTATTACTTACACGAGAAATGGTGGACATGTCAAATCCAGAAATATCAGAGATGTCCTTTAGGATCATTGGTTTAAGGTCTGATTCATTTCCTGACAAGAAGAATTGCTGTTGATACTTCACAATTGCTTCCATCGTAGCGATTAAGGTTAGGTTTCTCTGTTTGATAGAGTCGATGAACCATCTTGCCGAATCAATTTTTTGTTTAGCAAAAACAACAGCTTCCTTCATTTCGCTGGTTTGATTTTTCTTATTCCCAGCATAATCTTGAATCATATTTGAATACACAGTACTTATTCGCAGTTCTGGGATATTTTGATTGTTAAGTACTATCTGCAATCGACCATTTTCAGAACTAACCGTAAAATCGGGGATTATCGTTTGAGAAGCACATTCTCCTCCGCTATTCCATACGTTGCCTGGTTTGGGGTTAAGTTTGAGAATTTCGTCAATTGCTTTGCCAAGTTCTTCGTTTGAAAGATTAAGTCTTTTTGCAATTTTATTGTACTGTTTTTTAGTAAACTCATCGAAAAACCTCTCAATAATGGTTTGCGCAAGTTGTTGTTGCGGATTCTTTTCTCGCTGCTTAATTTGCAAAAGCAAACACTCTTGCAACGAGAGTGCTCCTACCCCAGCGGGGTCAAAACTTTGCACAATTTTAAGTGCGCTCAGCATCTCTTTTTCGTCAATCAGAAGACCCGACTGAAAAGCGATGTCGTCAATCATTGACTCGATGGGTCTTCTCAGATAACCTTCATCGTCGATGTTCCCAATGATGTATTCGGCTAACGACTTTATTTTGTTATCAAAAATCTGAACATTCAGCTGTTCCAACAAATGTTCTCGGAACGTATCTTTTGCAGCAAAAGGAATCTCCTCGTGCTTATCGTCTGGGGAAGAATTATTGGCGTAAAGTTTGTAATTAGGGATGTCGTCTTCGTCGTCAATATAGTTTTCCCAATCGAGTTCTTCAGTGGTTTCGGAGGCATCATTTACGTCCTCTTGCTGAAAATCATCGACGTTTTCCTCTGCAACTTCATGCCCCTCTTCCAAAGCTGGATTTTCTTCCAACTCCTGACGGATACGTTCTTCCAATTCAAGTGTTGGTATTTCGAGCATTTTGATCACCTGAATTTGCTGAGGCGAGAGTTTTTGCTGTAATTTTTGTTGAAGTTGTTGCTTAAGCATTGACTTTTTTTACTGAAAACTTTTACAAAAATATGAAAAAAAAGCAAGCGACAAAAGAATCCTTTTTTCCTCTTTCCACTTACTCGTAACTCATCAGTAATCACTATTTTTGCAGTTTAAAAAAAACCGAAAGAGATTATGAGTTTGATAAAAGTAGGTATTTCGCACGGAGATATCAATGGAATTGGTTACGAGGTAATTCTGAAAACGTTGTCGGACAACAGGATTTTTGACGTTTGTATCCCAATTCTTTATGGTTCATCAAAAACTATTGCGTATTATCGCAAGAGTTTGGAACTCAATGGAGAGATATTTGTTAATGTGATTAAATCAGCAACAGAGGCTATTCCAAAACGCATCAACGTAATCAATTGCGTTTCTGACGAACTGAAAGTAGAAATGGGCGTTGCATCGAAAGAGGCAGGGATGGCTGCTTTTGCGGCATTGGAGCGAGCAACCAACGACCTCAAAAACAAAGAAATTGATACATTGTTGACAGCACCTATCAATAAGGATACTATTCAGTCGGAGGAATTCAACTTTCCGGGACATACGGAGTATTTGGAACAAAAATTTGGAGTGCAAGATTCGTTGATGTTTTTTGTTAGCGATTCGTTGAAAATTGCATTGGTTACCAATCATCTCCCCGTAAGTAAGATTGCACAAAACATCACTCAAGAAAAGATTGTTAGAAAACTGCAGTTGCTGAATGATTCGTTAAAAAAAGATTTTATGATTGTAAAACCACGCATTGCGGTCTTGGCACTTAATCCGCATGCTGGAGACAATGGTTTGCTTGGCGATGAGGAACAAAATATTATACTTCCTGCAATGAAAACAGCACAACAAGAACATAAAATCTTTTGCGCAGGGCCTTTTCCTGCCGATGGATTTTTTGGATCTACAGCAATGAAGTCTTACGATGCAGTGTTGGCAATGTATCACGACCAAGCCTTGGCTCCTTTTAAGGCGCTATTGATGGATTATGGGGTTAACTTTACTGCAGGACTGCCCATTGTGCGCACCTCGCCAACACACGGCACTGCTTATGACAAAGTTGGGCGAAACACGGCCAATGAGAACTCGTTCCGTCAGGCTCTTTACAAAGCAGTTGACATTTACAAATCGCGCAAACGTTACAAAGAATATAGTGCTAATCCACTGTAAAGAAAACAGACAACTATGAGAATGGATAAAAAACAAATAAAACCAAGAAAAGAGAACAATTCGTCGTTCGGAAAAAAAACAGACTCTGCCCCATTTTCTGCAAAGAAAAACTACGGCGGAGCAAAATCTGCTCCTTCTTTCAAGAAAAAAGATGTTCGGGATGAGAATAGCAAATACAGCAAAAAAAAGCAACTAGAGTATAAAAAAAGGACAACAGACCCTACTGCTCCTGTTCGTTTGAATAAGTTCCTTGCCAATGCAGGTATTTGTTCTCGTCGTGATGCCGATGTCTACATCGCTTCTGGGGTTGTGAGTGTAAATGGCGAAATTGTTACTTCGTTGGGCACAAAAGTTCTTCCTTACAAAGACAAAGTTTTGTTTCACGACCAGGCGGTTCATGCTGAAAAAAAGGTGTACATTTTGTTGAATAAACCGAAAGATTGCGTAACAACTGTGGAAGATGCTCACGCAAAATTCACCGTATTGGATTTGGTGAGAGATGCATGTACAGAGCGAATTTACCCCGTAGGCAGATTGGATAAAAACACAACAGGAGTCCTTTTGCTAACCAATGATGGCGAACTGACCAAAATTCTTACTCATCCAAAATTTGACAAAAAAAAGATTTACCAAGTTACACTTGACAAAAACGTTTCGGTAAAAGATTTGGAAAAGATTGCCAGTGGTATTGTGCTCGAAGATGGAGAAATTCACGCTGACGAAATAGCCTATGTTGATGAAAATGACAAAAAAACCGTAGGAATTGAAATTCACTCTGGTCGCAACCGCATTGTGCGACGCATTTTTGAGCATCTTGGATACAAAGTGATGAAACTTGATAGAGTATTTTTTGCAGGACTGACCAAAAAGAACTTGCCTCGCGGAAGATGGCGTTTTCTCTCAGAAAAAGAGATAAACTTACTAAGAATGAAGGCTTTTGAGTAATTTTTTTTACAAACAAATAATTTTTTAACAATAGATTTAGGATAAATAATGGAACAGTTATTTTCAGAATTACCTTATAAAGTGGCAGACATGGCGTTAGCCGACTTTGGGAGAAAAGAGTTGGTGCTAGCCGAAGGCGAAATGCCAGGTTTGATGTCTTTAAGAAAAAAATACGGCAAAGAAAAGCCTTTGACAGGAGCTCGCATTTCGGGGTCGCTACACATGACCATTCAAACAGCAATGCTAATTGAAACCTTAGTGGAGTTGGGAGCAGAAGTGCGTTGGGCAAGTTGTAATATTTATTCGACACAAGACCATGCAGCAGCAGCTGTTGCGGCAAAAGGAGTGCCTGTGTTTGCTTGGAAAGGTGAGTCGCTTGAAGAATACTGGTGGTGCACGTTGCAAGCATTGACGTTTCCAGGAGGGAAAGGACCAAACGTAATAGTTGACGATGGTGGCGACGCAACGTTGATGATTCATTTGGGTTTTGAAGCAGAAAAGAATCCAACGGTTTTGGATAAAGAAGCACATGGCGAAGATGAAAAAGAATTGTACTCAATTCTAAAAAAGGTTTTAGAAGAAGATAACACCTTCTTCAGCAGGATGGTACCTGAAATTCGTGGTGTTTCGGAAGAAACAACCACAGGTGTTCATCGTCTTTATCAAATGAAGCAAGAAGGGCGACTATTGTTTCCTGCATTCAACGTGAACGACTCTGTTACCAAATCGAAGTTTGACAACCTTTATGGCTGTCGGGAGTCGTTGGCAGATGGAATAAAGCGCGCAACAGACGTAATGATAGCAGGAAAGGTTGCAGTAGTTTGTGGCTATGGCGATGTAGGAAAAGGTTGCGCACACTCGATGCGCTCGTACGGAGCAAGGGTTATTGTTACGGAAATAGACCCAATTTGTGCATTGCAAGCTGCGATGGAAGGTTTTGAGGTTAAAACGGTGGAAGATGCTCTTGACGAAGGAGATATCTATGTGACCACAACGGGTAATTGCGACATTATAAGAATTGAACACATTGAAAAAATGCGTGATGGTGCCATTATCTGCAACATCGGACATTTTGATAACGAAATTCAGGTAGAAAAACTAAAAAACTACAAAGGAATAGTTTGCACGAACATCAAACCTCAAGTGGATAAATACACCTTTCCGGATGGGCATTCGGTGCTACTACTTGCAGATGGACGTTTGGTAAACTTGGGTTGTGCAACTGGGCATCCATCGTTTGTAATGAGCAATTCGTTTACCAATCAGACGTTGGCACAAATTGAACTTTTTACAAACAAGTATGATGTAAATGTTTATTGTTTGCCAAAGAAGTTGGACGAAGAGGTTGCTCGTTTGCATTTGGAAAGAATAGGTGTAAAACTTACAAAACTGACTCAAAAACAGGCTGATTACATAGGCGTTTCTGTTGACGGACCCTACAAATCGGATATTTACAGATATTAGAATTAAGCAATGAAAAGGATAGAATTCAAGCGACTCGTTCCGTATTTGGTGGCAATAGTTGTATTCGTCGGCATAGCTGTTGCTTACTGCTCACCACTTTTGGAAGGAAAAGTTTTGAGCACAAGCGATGGCAAAGGTTGGGAAGGAACTGCCCAAGAAGCACGTGAATACAAAAATTTGACAGGAGAAACCACTTGGTGGACAAACTCCCTTTTTGCAGGAATGCCCACATACCAAATAACGGGATCAATGCCTTCTGTAGGTTTTGTAAGCAAGGTGTTAGTTAGGATTTTACATCTTGGATTTGTTGGAGTTCTTGGATTGATAATAGGTTATTTTATTGGCTTTTTCATTCTTCTGCGTTGTTTCGGGGTGAATAAGTGGCTTTCGATTGTAGGAGCCATTGCTTTTGCTTTTTCGACCTACTTCTTAATTATTTTGGCAGCAGGTCATATGACAAAAGCAGATACCCTCGGGTTGATTGTTCCTATCATTGGAGGATTTTATTTGATTTTCCAAAAAAAATATTGGTTAGGTTTCCCAATTACTGCTATCTATTCCACAGCAGGGATCTATTACCATCCGCAAATGTCCTACTATGTTTTTATGCTTATAGGAGTGTTGGTACTGCTTGAGATATATTTGCACATAAAGGAACGTCGTTGGAAGGACTTGGGCATTGGGTTAGCACTTTTGTCTGTTGCATTGCTAATAAGTGTAGGGACGAGATATTCTTGGCTTAGTGCAAATCAAGAATACCTGGCAGAGACAATGCGTGGCGGACATTCAGAACTCAACCAACCAACCACCGATGAGGAAAAGAAAGAGGGTTTAGATTTAGACTATGCCACAGCATGGAGCTATGGAATAGATGAAACATTGACGCTGATGATACCCAATTTTATGGGAGGGGCATCGAGCCAGAACGTTGGCACTTCGTCGGAAGTTTACAAAGCGATGACAGATAATGGCATACCAAGAAAAAGTGCCGAAAGTTTTTGTTCTTCACTTCCAACATATTGGGGGAGTCAGCCTTTTACATCAGGTCCTGTTTATGTTGGAGCTATAATTTGTTTTCTTTTTCTTTTAGGGTTGATTATTGTTCAGAGCCCATACAAATGGGCGTTGCTTTTTGCAACAATATGCTCCATTCTTCTTGCTTGGGGGCACAATTTTATGTGGTTGACGGAATGGTTTTTTAACTATTTCCCCATGTACAATAAGTTTCGTGCGGTTTCGTCGATTTTGGTAGTTGCAGAAATAACCATGCCATTGTTGGCATTTTTGGCTCTGCAAGAAATCATAAACGGTAAAATATCGAAACAGCAAATCACAAAAGGGATTTATTGGTCAGGAGGGATAACCGCATCGTTATGCCTTTTTGTGGCATTGTTCGGTGGTGCGATTTGGACATTTTCCTCGCCCAACGATGCACAAATGTTTTCGCAACTCCCAGAGTGGCTTACTCGTTCTATTGTTGAAGAACGTCGATCGATGCTCGTTTCCGATGCATGGAGGTCGTTTATTTTTATCGTTCTATCTGCAGGGGTGGTTTGGTTTTGGGTAAATAAAAATCTGAAATTCTCCTTTTTTGTTGCAATTTTGGGGGGATTGATTTTGGCAGATATGGTGCCTGTAAACAAACGTTACTTCAACGACGAAAACTTTGTTTCGGAGAAAAATGATAGAAACTTCTTTGCCATACAACCTTATGAAAAGCAGATATTAAGGGATAAGGATCCTCACTTTAGAGTAATGAACTTAACGACAAACACCTTTAACGACGCACGTACTTCTTATCGTTTGAAGTCTATAGGAGGTTATCATGCTGTGAAGTTAAGACGTTATCAGGATTTGATAGATGAGCATCTTTCTCAGTTCAATTTCAATGTACTAAACATGTTGAATACGAAATATTTTATTGTAAAAAATGCGGAAGGGAAACCAGAAGTTCAGTACAATCCTGATGTTATGGGAAATGCGTGGTTTGTGGACTCTCTTAAAATTGTAGATTCGCCGAGAGAAGAGAGCGATGCATTGTATGACATCAATTTGAAAACCACTGCTGTTTTGGATAAAAAGTTTGAGGACTTTGCACAACAATCTGTCACCGAAAATAGCTCCACTTGTGTGATTCGTTTGACGCGGTATGCTCCTAATCAATTGGAATATGTTTCAGAAACAAGAATACCTAAAACTGCTGTTTTTTCTGAAATTTACTATCCTCATGGTTGGAAGGCCTACATTGACGATGTGCCACAAGAACACTTTCGGGTGAATTATGTTTTGAGAGCAATCAACGTTCCTGCGGGAAAACACACTATACGATTTGAGTTTAAACCAGATTCTATTTATAAAAAAGATGGCGTTTCGGTTGCATTTTTAGTGTTGCTTGGTCTGTTGTGTGTGGGAAGCGTAGGTGGGCATTTTTATGCTAGTCGAAAAAGAACGGATGCAAATTAGGCGGCTAAAACATCATGA
>JAGCAG010000048.1 GCA_017652785.1 Paludibacteraceae bacterium
ACTTGGCGAAATATTGCTAAAGCGAGGAAACATAATTTGACTCTTGATTATGAACTTTCCGAAAAAGATTTTTTTGACTTTTTTAGGGAAAATGATAAAAAAATAGGTTCGCGATTTGAGAAGCAAATGTCTGTTTTCAGAGGAAGGTGTTACGGCGTTAGAAATCCTTGGGGCAGACTGGTTGCTGCGGTTTTTTGTTTGGAGACAAAAAATAGATTGATTTATCTAGCTCCTGTTTCCAGCGAAGAGGGGAAAAACTCGTCGGCAATGTTTCTACTAGTTTATAGTCTGATTGATTTTTATTCGGACATTATATTAGATTTTGAAGGGTCAAGAATTGAAGGAATAGCTCGATTTTACAAAGGTTTTGGAGCAGAAAAGAGAACCTATTATACGATTGGTTATGCTAAATAAGGTGCTTTTTTTGTCGGCTTGGTATCCGCATCGTTACAATGCAATGTCGGGACTCTTTGTTCGGAAATATGCCGAGGCAGTTGCTCGTTGCCTCAACGTGTGTGTGCTTTATCTTTACGCCGATGACAAGGTTGAAAAGTTTGATGTGGAACAAAAGAAAACGGGGAACCTTACGGAAATTTTCATCTATTTTCCTTTTTGTCACAATAGATATTTTCGGACTTTTTCTAAGGCAATCAACTATTTCCGAGCTTTCTTGAAAGGTTATCAATTGGTAAGAGAGAACTTTGGCTGCCCTGATGTTTGCCACGCAAACGTATTGACGCGTAGCGCCTTCCTTGCCTTTCTGCTGCAAAAAACAAAACAAATTCCTTACGTCGTTTCTGAACATTGGAGTCGTTATTTGCCAGAAAACTATTCTTATAACGGATTTTTACGAAAGGTAGCAACGAAACTTGTTGTAAGAAATGCTCAATGTATAATGCCTGTTTCTGCACTCCTGAAGGAGGCGATGCAAAATTGCAATCTGCAACATCCCAATTATCAAATTGTGCCAAACGTTGTTGATGATTTTTTTTATAACAATCAGCCAAAACAACCAAGAGAAAAGAAACGGATTCTTCATATTTCTTGCTTTGACGAGAAAGCAAAGAATTTATGTGGAATTTTGAACATGATAAAGAAACTGTCGGCAAAACGCAACGACTTTGAACTAATTATTGTTGGTACAGGAGTAGACTTCAATCAGATACAAAATTATTCGACAAGTCTTCAGTTGGGAAATGTGGTAAAGTTTGTTGGGGAGCAAACTCCTAAGCAAGTTTACGATTGGCTCCGTCAGAGCGATTTTTTGCTGATGTTTTCCAATTACGAAACATCAGGAGTTATTTTCTCGGAAGCTTTTGCTTGCGGAAGACCTGTCGTCTCCACACCAGTTGGAATGATGCAAGAAATGACCAACGAAGTAGGACGAATTGTTCCCATTAAGGATGAGCAGGAATTGCTGAACGCTGTGAACTTTATGCTCGACAATTTCCAACTGTTTGATGAAAAAGTTATTCAAAGCTTCGCACAAAAGTTTACTTATTCCTCTATAGCAGAAAAACTAGTAGGAATTTATAATAATGCCATTTGTTAAATTCTTGTTGTTCATTTCCTATTTTTTAATAATAAAATATCTTTGTTCTTAATTCTTAAAGTCTAATTATGTCATATTTCTATGTTCTTTTGGCGGTGTTGGGAGGTGCATTGATAGGTGCATTGGTGGTTTATGTTGTATTGAGTAAAAAACAATTTGCTTTGCAAACACAAAATGAATTGTACAGGCAAAATGTAGAACATATTCAAAAACAATTGCTCGACCAACAACAAACAATGGCGGAGGAGAAACACACTCTTCAAACTGAAGCAGACAAACGCCTTCAAGAAGAGAGATGCGTAGGAGAAAAACGTTTGCAGGAAGAGCGACTTCAGTCCGAAAAATTGCGCCGAGAAGCCGATGAACAATGGAATCAAAAACTGGAAGCACTAAAAAGCGAAATCAGCCGCATTACCATCGAACAATTGGGCAAGAAGCAAGTGTCGTTGCAAGAACAAAATCGCGACCAAATGTCCGAATTGGTAAAACCCTTGCGCGAAAAATTTGAAGCATTTGAAAAATCGGTCAACGAAAGTAAAACGCAAAACGCTGTTCAAAAAGAGGAACTAAAAAAGAGTTTTGAGGGTATGCTCAAACTATTTGAACAACAGCAAAATCAGGCCGTAAGCAGCATTAAAGAGCAAACTGAAAAAATTGGTAGCGATGCTGCCAACCTTACCAAAGCCCTTAAAGGCGATAGCAAAATGCAGGGCGACTGGGGCGAAATGATACTCGAAACCATTTTGGAAAACAGCGGGTTGATAAAGGGCGAAAACTACTTTGTGCAAGAAAACGTAAAAGACGAAGATGGTAAGAATTTCCGACCAGATGTGGTAGTAAAATTTCCCGAAGGAAGGTCGGTGGTGATAGACTCCAAGGTGTCGCTTACTGCCTACGCTGATGCGATGGCCACTGAGTTGGAAGAAGTGCGCACACAGCGCATGGCAGCTCACGTACAAAGTGTGCAAAAGCATATTGAAGAGTTGTCTAATAAAAAATACGATGAATTAGTGCAAAACGCCATTGGCTACGTACTACTGTTTATCCCCAACGAGGCAGCGTATAGTGCAGCTCTTAAAATGCGTCCGCTATTAGCACAGGAGGCATACAAAAAACATATTATCATTATTTCGCCTAGCAACTTACTGATGACGTTGCAATTGGCGTATAACCTTTGGCAGTACGACAAGCAAACCAAAAACATCGAGAACATCGTAAAAAGTGCCGAAGGTCTGTACGATAAGGTAGCTACTTTTGCCGAGTCGTTTGATAAAATCGGCAATCAGATTCAAAATCTATCTTCCGCTTTTGAAGCAGCAAAAGGGCAACTTTCCGATGGCAAAGGCAATGTGCTGAGTCGTGTTGAAAAACTTAAAGAATTGGGAATCAATCCTAAAAAAAGTCTGAAAGCTAAAGAGTCGACAAGCGAGTTGCTTGAATAGTTTTTTTTACAAAAATGGCTTAGTAGCTTTTTTTGCTTCTTTTTTTTGCCAAAAATTCTATTATAATTACTTTTGCGTGTTTTTTAGAAAACACATTGTTTCACTAATCATTTTTTGAAATGGACGATCCGGCTGGTAATCAGTATGAAGAAAGTAAGAGCCAAAAAGTATCTTGGGCAGCATTTCTTGTTGGATTTGTCTATTGCTCAACGAATTGTTTCAAGTCTTGAATTTGAAGGCAAGATACCTATTCTCGAAGTTGGTCCGGGAATGGGAGTTCTCACACAATACTTATTGCAAAATCAGAATATTGAACTTACTGCCGTTGAATTGGATTCGGAGTCGGTTGAATATTTGGCGCAGAAGTTTCCTTCTCTGAAAGTACTCGAAGCCGATTTTCTAAAATTAAATTTAGAAACTCTTTTCCCTGACAAATTTTGTATCATAGGTAACTATCCGTATAATATTTCGAGTCAGATTTTTTTCAAACTTTTGGATTATAAAGATAAGGTTCCTTGTCTTTCTGGAATGATTCAAAAAGAAGTTGCTGAACGCATTGCAGCAAAACCAGGAAGTAAAACCTATGGCATTTTGAGTGTGCTTTTGCAAGCATATTTCGATGTAGAATATCTGTTTACGGTATCGGAACATGTTTTTGACCCTCCGCCTAAGGTCAAATCGGCTGTTATTCGCCTTACTCGCAACGAAGTTGAGAAGATTTCGTGCGACGAAAAGTTGTTCAAAACAGTGGTGAAAACAGCCTTCAACCAACGCAGAAAAACACTGCGTAACTCGCTCCGTCCATTGCTTGGCGACAATAAAACTTTAACTTCGGAAAGAATTTTTGATGCACGACCAGAGCAATTAGGAGTTGATGAATTTGTTCAGTTAACCAATTTAATTGCTCCGTTTGTGAGCAGAACGTAGAGAAAAAAACAGAGTGTTATGTCAGAATTCAGATTGTTTTACAAAGAAAATGGTCGATTAAAAATATCTAAAGATATTCACATTCTTCAAGAAGTAAAAAAAGAAAATATCATTTGGATAGACCTCAATGACGTAGAAGTTGAAGTAGAAAGCGAATTGGAACAATTTCTTAAAATCTACATTCAGGAAGAAGAAGAGATGGAGGAAATTGAGATCAGTTCTCGTTACATACAGACTGAGGATAGCATTGTTGCCAATTCTCATTTTTTGCAAGAAAACTATTCGGATGAAGCAGTTTCTTTTATTGTTAAAAATGGAATTTTAGTGTCGGTGCGTGATGCGGAATTAAAATCCTTCAACGATACGTTGAGAAAGATTTTTGCGAATCCTAAAAATTTCCCAACAGGTTTCCACGTTATGGTAGCGCTGTTTGAAACACGAGTGGAATACGATGCTGATATGATTGAATCCGTGACTGACGAAATCACCAAATTAAGTAAGAAAATGAATACTGACGAAGATCCCGACGAAGACATCTTGTTGGAAATTAAGAACTTGCAAGAAAAGGTAATGATCATTCGTCAGAACATTATAGACAAACAACGAGTAGTATCTAACATGATTAAATGCGAACTTATTCCTGACGATTTGCGAGCCAGATTATCAGTGATTATAAAGGACGTAAATTCGTTGTTTGAATATACACGTTTTGGTTTTGATCGTTTGGACTATTTGCAAGATACTTTTCTTGGTTTGGTTAATATCGAACAAAATAAAACTATAAAAATATTTACAGTTGTTTCTATCATCTTTATGCCTCCGACTCTTATTGCAAGTATGTATGGAATGAACTTTAAGTTTATGCCCGAATTGAGTTGGAAATATGGTTACCTATTTGCAGTTTCGTTGATGGTGTTGTTCTCAGGAACACTACTTTGGGTTTTCAAAAAGAAAAAATGGTTGTAATTCTGTGGGAATTGAGGTTTTGTTAAAAAAATATCACGCCTATTTATTACTTGAAAAATCGCTTTCAAAAAACACAATTGATGCTTATAAGAGGGACTTGAACACCCTACTTGAGTATCTTGAACAAATTGATGTAGATGTATTAGACGTAAAAAAAGAGCATTTAATAGATTTCTTAATAGAACTTTGCAACATTGGGATTCAACCTCGCACCCAAGCACGTGTAGTTTCGGGTATAAAATCTTTTTATAAGTTTCTTGTTTACGACAAGCAACTTATGCAAAATCCAACGATTTTTTTGGAGCCACCCAAAATTGGGTTCCGCTTGCCCGAAGTTCTTTCTGTTGATGAAATCAATCGGATTGTACAATCGGTAGATCTATCAAAACCAGAAGGACAAAGAAATAAAACCATCGTGGAGGTGTTGTACGGATCTGGTTTGCGAGTTTCGGAATTGGTTAATTTGAAAATTTCAAACATCTTCTTTGAGGAACGTTTTATGAAAGTTGAAGGCAAAGGGAGCAAACAACGTTTGGTACCGCTTTCCGATGAAAGTCTAAAGCAAATGAAATTTTGGTTTCTCAATAGAAATTTGCTAAAAATTCAACCCGGGAATGAAGATTTTTTGTTTCTAAACCGAAGAGGCACAAAACTTACCAGAGCAATGATTTTTTCCATTGTAAAAAAAATGGCCCTTGATGCAGGAATTAAAAAAAACGTAAGTCCTCACACATTTCGTCATTCGTTTGCTACCCATTTGCTCGAAGGGGGAGCAAACTTGCGTGCGATACAACAACTTCTTGGTCACGAAAGCATTATGACTACCGAGATTTATACCCACATTGATGTGCAATTTATTAGAGAGGAGATTCTAACAAAGCATCCGAGAAATAAATAATTTTTTCACTAAAAAAGTTCTGGCAATAATTACTTTTCTATCTTTGCATAGTTTAAACTCAAAACTAATTTTAGTTATGAAAAAAGTATTATTTAGTATTGCTATTGCTTGTGTTGCAACAGTTTTTTCTTCTTGCGACCAAAGTGACAAAGCTCGTTGTTGGGAAATTACCTATTCAAGTACAATCGGGACGGTTACAATCGTGCCGGTTTCGACTGAGGTTACTTACTATTTGTATGCATCTGAAAAATGAGGTTGATGCAACGTATGGAAAATATGAAAATTTTAGAAAAGAAAAAGTTGATATGTCGGAAACCGATTGCGCTTTGGCAAATTTAGGTCTAACGACAAAAAAATAAATAAAAAAATAGAGGTAATTATCAACCTTTCTTTTTTAAAGAAGTCGGCATTTTTTTATTGTCGACTTTTTTATTGAAAAAATAACACAAAAAAGCACTGTAAAAAAACAAAATGAAATTCCTTTGCTTTTTCTTCAAAAAAAATGTTGCTAAACTGTAGTAAAAAATGTAATTTTGTCGCCTTAAAATTAAAGGATATTAAAGTTTTATAATAATGAAAAAACACAATTTTAATGCAGGACCATCAATCCTTCCTCAATCAACAATTGAGAACACAGCAAAGGCAGTTTTGAACTTTAACGATTCGGGATTGTCGTTGATGGAAATGAGCCATCGCTCGAAAGATTTTCAAGCAGTTATGGACGAAACAGAAGCTCTGTTCAAAGAAATTTTGGATATTCCTCAAGGTTATTCTGTTTTGTTTTTAGGCGGTGGAGCAAGTATGCAATTTTGTATGGTTCCATACAACTTGTTGGAGAAAAAAGCAGCATATTTGAACACAGGTACTTGGGCAAACAAAGCACTTAAAGAAGCAAAGCTTTTTGGTGAAGTTGTTGAAGTTGCTTCATCAAAAGATGCAAACTTTTCTTTTATTCCAAAAGACTATGTTATCCCTACTGATGCTGATTATTTCCACATCACTACAAATAACACCATTTTTGGAACAGAAATCCGCAAAGATTTAGATTCTCCAGTAACATTGGTTGCCGATATGTCTTCTGATATTTTCTCTCGTCCAATTGATGTTTCTAAATATGGTTTGATTTACGGTGGAGCTCAAAAGAATTTGGCTCCTGCTGGTGTTACCTTTGTAATTGTTAAAGATGAATTGTTGGGAAAAGTTTCTCGTCCTATTCCAACCATGCTTGACTATCGCACTCACATTAAAGGTGGAAGTATGTTCAACACACCTCCTTGTGTTCCTATTTTCGGTGCTTTGCAAACATTAAAATGGATTAAAGGATTGGGAGGCGTTTCGGTGTTAGAAAAAATGAATATCGAAAAAGCTCAACTCCTTTACGATGAAATTGACAGAAACAAATTGTTCAAAGGAACTGCAGCCGTAGAAGATCGTTCGCTTATGAATATCTGCTTCGTAATGAACGACGAATACAAAGAATTGGAAGAAGAGTTCGGAAAATTTGCTGCTGAACGCGGAATGGTTGGTATCAAAGGTCACCGTTCTGTTGGAGGTTTCCGCGCTTCTACTTACAATGCATTGCCTAGAGAAAGCGTTTTGGCGCTAATCGACTGCATGAAAGAATTTGAACGCAAGGCATAAGAAAAGAAAAGACAATAAAATCTAAAAAAAGAGAAAAAATGAAAGTATTAGTTGCTACCGAAAAACCATTTGCTGCTGCCGCTATCAATGGAATTAGAGAAATTGTAGAAAAAGCAGGATATGAGTTGGTTTTGTTGGAAAAATATACAGATGTAGCCGAATTTTATGCTGCAGTTGCTGACGTTGATGCGCTTATCGTTCGTTCCGACAAAGTAACAAAAGAGGTTATTGCTCACGCAAATAATTTGAAAATAGTTGTTCGTGCAGGTGCAGGTTTCGACAATTTGGACCTCGACGCATGTAGCGAACGTGGCATTGTGGCAATGAACACTCCTGGTCAGAACTCTAATGCTGTAGCAGAACTTGCTCTTGGAATGATGGTTTATATGGCTCGTAACACCTTCCAAAAAGGTACTGGTAGCGAACTTAAAGGCAAACGTCTAGGCATTCAGGCTTATGGAAATGTTGGACGATTGGTCGCTAAAATTGCTCAAGGATTTGGCATGGAAGTCGCAGCTTTTGACCCATTTGTTCCTACAGAAGCAATTGAGAAAGATGGCGTAAAACCAGTTCTTTCGTTGGACGAATTGTATAGCACTTGTCAGTATATCTCATTGCATATTCCTGCAAACGAACAAACAAAAAAATCCATTGGCAAAGCATTGTTAGGACAAATGCCAAAAGGAGGTTGCTTGATTAACACTGCTCGTAAAGAGGTAATCAACGAAGATGAGTTGATTGAAATTCTTTCGGAACGTACTGATTTGAAATATGCCACTGATATTGCTGCTGATAAACAAGAAGAATTGAACACACTTTTTGGCAATCGTGTTTTTGCTACTCCTAAAAAAATGGGAGCTGAAACAGCCGAAGCAAATATCAACGCAGGTCTTGCCGCAGCAAGTCAAATTGTTGATTATTTGGAAAATGGCAACGAAAGATTTCGCTTGAATAAGTAAGAATTTTTCTCAACAAATATGTAAAGGAGACTTGAACTTTTGGGATAGTCTCCTTTTTCTTTTTCATGAGGTACAATTTTTTTAGCAAAAACTCGTTATTGAATTGATTGAGAAGAAAAAGATGAAATCGATTTACGGAATAAAACGTTTGTTGAAATATTTTTTCATTCTGCTACTATGTACAATAGCAGGTATTTCTCTATACGTCACCAATGTTTTGGTTCAGAAATTGTCGGAAGAAGAGCGTTCGCGAATGGAACTTTGGGCAAATGCTACCCGCGAATTGATAAATGTAGAAAACTTTGATACGGATTTGAGTTTTGTTCAGAGCGTGATAGAATCCAATCATTCCATTCCTGTTATTTTACTCGACGCAGACGATTATCTACTTTCGTATCGCAACTTAGACTCTTTAACGCTGAATGACAAAGAAGAAATAGAACGAATAAAAAACCTACACAAGCCCATAGAAGTTCCAGTAAATGATGGAGAAATCCAATATATCTATTACGACGACTCGCGACTTCTGAAACAACTTTCATATTTTCCTTTAGTACAGATTGTTATTATTTCGTTGTTTCTTTTCTTAGTCCTTTTTGCTTTTTTTGTTATTCAAAAAGCAGAACAAGACAAGATTTGGGTAGGACTTTCCAGAGAAACTGCACACCAACTCGGGACTCCCATTTCGTCTCTCTTAGCTTGGAACGAAATTCTCAAAACTCGTTATCCGGATGAAACTTATTTGACTGAAATGGAAAAAGACATTTCTCGATTGAGGATAATTACGGAACGTTTTTCGAAAATAGGTTCAAAACCAGAACTTACAGAACATTCTCTTCAAGAAGAACTTTCAAATGTGATTGCGTATATGAAAAAACGTACCTCCCAAAAGGTAAATTACGTTTTTGACTCAAAAAATGCAAATACAAAAGTTCTAATAAACGTAGATTTGTTTCATTGGGTAATTGAAAATCTCTGTAAAAATGGGATTGATGCGATGGAAGGAGTTGGCAGTTTGACATTCAAAATCACAGAATTCTCCAAACAAGTGGCGATTGATGTCATCGACAATGGAAAAGGGATTCCTAAGTCAAAACACAAAACTGTTTTTAATCCTGGTTATACGACCAAAAAACGAGGTTGGGGACTTGGACTTTCCTTGACAAAACGCATAATAGAAGAATATCATAGAGGCAAAATCTTCGTGAAACATTCTGAACCTCATTTAGGAACAACCTTTAGAATCGTTTTGCAAAAAGCAACTACAAATCAAAAATAGAGATCGTTTTTTCTTTTTTTTGATACGCCATTTGTGCATCACTTTTTTAGTCCTGCGATTCTCGTAACTATACACTTTTTTTTACCTTTGCCGAGATAATTTTTATAAGTTTAAACATAAAATGACTTCTCAAGAAATCCGTCAGTCGTTTCTCGACTTTTTTGCTTCTAAAGGCCATAAAATAGTGCCTTCTGCTCCTATGGTTATCAAAGATGATCCAACCTTAATGTTTACCAATGCAGGGATGAATCAGTTCAAAAACGTTATTTTGGGCAACGACCCTATAAAATATCCACGTGTTGCTGACTCACAAAAATGCTTGCGTGTAAGTGGGAAACATAACGATTTAGAAGAAGTTGGACATGACACTTATCATCATACGATGTTTGAAATGCTTGGCAATTGGTCGTTTGGCGACTATTTCAAAGAAGATGCCATTGCTTTTGCGTGGGAATATCTTACTGAAGTGCTAAAGCTAGATAAAGATCGTTTGTATGTCACTATTTTTGAAGGTTCTCCAAACGAAGGTCTAGAACGTGATAATGAAGCGGCTGATTTCTGGGCGAAATATATTGACAAAAATCGCATCATTGACGGAAACAAGAAAGATAATTTTTGGGAAATGGGAGATACAGGTCCTTGTGGTCCTTGCTCCGAAATTCATATTGATTTGAGAAATGAAGATGAGAGAGCAAAAGTAGACGGGAAATTGCTTGTAAATGGAGATCATCCTCAAGTAATTGAGATTTGGAACAATGTGTTTATGCAATACAATCGCAAGGCTGATGGTTCGCTTGAAACTCTCCCAAATAAAGTTATTGACACAGGTATGGGATTTGAACGTCTCTGTATGGCAATTCAAGGGAAACAATCGAATTATGACACAGATGTTTTTCAACCAATGCTTCGCAGAATTGGAGAAGCTTGCAGTTGCCAATATGGCCAAACAAAAGAGATTGACGTAGCAATGCGCGTTGTTGCCGACCATATTAGAACCATTGCGTTTGCCATTACTGATGGGCAACTTCCAAGCAATGCTAAAGCAGGATACGTTATCCGTCGAATTTTGAGACGTGCTGTTCGTTATGGTTACACGTTTTTAAATCAGAGAACGGCTTTTATGTTCAAACTTATTCCTCAGTTGGTTGAAGATATGGGAATAGCATATCCCGAACTAAAAGCACAACAAACGCTTATTGAAAAAGTGATTAAAGAGGAAGAAGAAGCTTTTCTCCGCACACTCGAAACGGGAATTCGTTTGCTTGACAAAGTAATGGACGATGCTCGAAAAGCAAATAATACAGAAATTTCAGGTAAAGACACTTTTACACTTTACGACACATTTGGTTTCCCTCTGGATTTGACAGAGCTTATTCTCAGAGAAAATGGTTTTACGGCCAATGAAGCAGAATTCAATGCCGAAATGCAAAAACAAAAAGAGCGTGCTCGTAATGCTGCGGCAGTGGAAACAGGCGACTGGGTTGTACTAAAGGAAGGCGATTGCGAATTCGTAGGTTATGATCTTACGGAGTGCGAGACTGACGTTTTGCGTTATCGGAAGGTAAAGCAAAAAAACAATGAGTTTTTTCAAATTGTACTTTCTAGAACACCTTTTTATGCCGAAATGGGAGGTCAGGTTGGCGATAGTGGATGGCTTGGCAATGTAGAAGTATTTGACACTAAACGCGAAAACAACCTTGCCGTGCATCTTTGCAAACAACTTCCTAACGACATTGAAGAAAGTCTTGTTGCAAAAATCAATATAGAACGACGCCAAGCTGCAGCTTGCAACCACTCTGCAACACACTTGCTCCACGAATCGCTACGCGAAGTATTGGGCAATCATGTTGAGCAAAAAGGTTCTTTTGTTTCTCCCGATGCATTGCGTTTCGACTTTAGCCATTTCCAGAAACTTACTGACGAGGAATTGCGTCAAGTAGAAATGCTAGCAAACAGAAAAATTCGAGCAAATTTTTCGCTTGAAGAACACCGAGATACACCAATTGAAGAAGCTAAAGCAATGGGTGCGATGGCCTTATTTGGCGAAAAATATGGAGATAGCGTTCGTGTTATTAAATTTGGAGATTCGGTAGAACTTTGTGGAGGCACACACGTTAAATCAACAGGCGAGATAGGTTTAGTACGTATCGTCAACGAAGGTTCCGTTGCAGCTGGAGTGAGACGTATAGAGGCAGTAACTGCTGAAGTTGCCGAAAGAGCATATTATCATCAATGCGATCAACTAAAAACCTTGAAACAATTTTTCAATAACGCTCCTGATTTGGTTCAAGCGGTTCATAAATCTATTGAAGAAAATGCAGGACTGAAAAAGCAAATAGAGAACTTTATTGAAGAAAAAGCCGTACAAATGCGTCAAACATTGCTCGACACAGCTTTTGATATCAATGGAGTAAAAGTTGCTCGTTTCTTAGGCGAAGCTTCCCCTGAAATAGTACGTTCGTTGGTTGCTTTTCTGAAAGGAAAATTTGCAAATGAAAAATTCGTTTTTGTTGCAGGAACCACCAACAACGACAAACCTTCGATTACCATATTCCTCAGTCAGTTGATGGTTGACGAAGGATATAATGCTGTAAACATGGTGCGCGAAGTTGCCAAAGAGATTCAAGGTGGTGGTGGCGGTCAGCCTTTTATGGCTCAAGCTGGAGGAAAAAATCCAGACGGATTGAATGTGGCAGTAGATAAAATTCTAAAAATGATATAATCGTATGAAAAAGTTAATTTTCATAATGACACTAAGCATTATGGTGCTTGTATCTTGCGAAAGAGAACATTATTGTGATTGCAATAACAATAATGTTCCTTCAAACACGGTTGCTTTATCCACATTTTATATTGATGTCAAACCAGAAGATTGGGCAGAATACGATGATGAAGAAAAGTATGTTTATGCTTCTTTTGAGGCTCCAGAAATTACTGAGAATGTCATAGAAAATGGTTTGGTGATATCCTATTTTGTTGATGGAGAGTATGATAATCAATTGCCTTACGTATATCCCGTTCCTTTACTAACCGATACCATTTATGAAAATATGCGTTTTGATTATAAAAAAGGGGTAATTACTTTCATTATTGAAGATTCGGATATGGGGTTTGCCATCCCAACTAACGAGAGAGAATTCAAGGTTTGTGTTTTTTCTCCAAATTGATGAATTTTGAGGTTATTTCAACTTGTTATTTGCGGAAAATTTCTTTTTGAGTTTTCCGCATTTTTTTGCTCTTAACCATTCTGCTTTGCGGCGTTCGTAGTCGGCATATTGTTTTTCTAAGTAGTTATCTGCCATTTTTCCTGTCATTTCTTGGGCTGCAAAAATAATAAAACATTGTGTTATATATTTTTGCTAAAAGACAAAAAAATACTACCTTTGCACTTGAAATTTTGAATGGTGAATGTAGCTCAGTTGGTTAGAGCATCGGATTGTGGTTCCGAGGGTCGTGGGTTCGAGCCCCATCTTTCACCCCTTCTAAGAAAGAATCGAAGAAAAATTCGGTTCTTTCTTTTTTTGTTTGCGTTTTTATAAAAAAAGAAAGGGAAAGAAACCATTGGTTTTTCTCCCTTTTTTATTTTAGAAACTCTCTCGTTTACTTATAGCAAATACTGAGAACTGATAGACGTATTATTGTAAACACGTTTAATAGTGTCGGCAAACATATCCGCAATACTCAATATGCGCACTTTTGGACATTTTGCTGTATCGAAAGGAATAGAATCTGTAAAAATAAGTTCTTCCATTTTCGAGTTCATCACGTTTTCCGTTGCTTTGCCCGACATCACTGGATGAGTAACAATGGCACGAACACTTTTTGCTCCGTTTTCAACCATCAAGTCGGCTGCTTTGCAAAGGGTGTTAGCCGTGTCTGCCATATCGTCAACGATTATTACATTCTTTCCTTCAACGTCTCCAATAATTCGCATTTGGCTTACTTCGTTGGCTTTTTCACGAGTTTTGTGGCAAAGTACGAGTGGCACTCCCAAATGCTTAGCATAAGAGTTAGCACGTTTTGACCCACCAACGTCTGGCGAGGCAATAACAAGGTCTTTCAAATTCAAACTCTTGATATAAGGAATAAAGATAGTAGAAGCAAACAAATGATCTACAGGAACATCAAAAAATCCTTGTATTTGGTCTGCGTGAAGATCCATTGTAATTACGCGGTCAACACCTGCAGTACTCAAAAGATCAGCAATGAGTTTTGCACTTATCGAAACACGTGGTTTGTCTTTACGGTCTTGTCTTGCCCAACCGAAATAAGGAATTACTGCGATGATTTTGTATGCCGAAGCACGTTTTGCAGCATCAATCATCAGCAAAAGTTCCATCAAATTATCGGTATTAGGGAATGTCGACTGGATAAGATAAACGTAACGTCCTCTAACGGTTTCTTCGTAAGAAACTGAAAATTCGCCATCAGCAAAATGTTGGATTTTTAAATCGCCAAGTTCACAATCCAAACTTTTGCAAATTTTTTCGGACAAGTATTTACTTTTTGTACCCGAAAACACCTTAAATGGAAGATTATCAATCATTTGTATTAAAAATTAGTATATTATTTTACCTTCAACAAAGGTAAAAACTATATTTAGTTTAGCAGTTATAAAATCTGCATTTTATTTCTATTTTTTATCGCAATAGTTCTTCAGCCAACATTTCGAGTTGTGGCAGATCGGCAGGTTTCATTCGACTACGAATAGTAACTATGGGTTCTACTATTTCTATCTCTTTCATTTTTTGGAGCATATCCGTCATTATACGGGCTGCACATGGTGCCCATGATCCATTTTCTACAATTCCTACCTTGCGACGTTGAAAACTTTTTATTTGCAAGTGATGCAAAAAGTCATACATTGGAGGGAACACACCTGCGTCGTATGACGAAGCTGCGACTACCAACCGACTCATACGGAAAGCATCTTCGATGGCTTCGGCCATATCGCAACGACTAAGGTCAGCTATGGATACCTTCTTTGCGCCTTTTTGTTTCAAAAGAGTGGTCAAGTATTTTGCCACCTCGGCAGTGCCTCCATGAATAGAAGCATAGGCGACAAAAACACCATCGGTTTCGGCTTGATAACTACTCCAGCAATCGTATAACCCGATGTAGTAATCAAGATTTTCTGAAAGTATAGGTCCGTGAAGCGGACAAATGTAGTCAATATCAAGTTGCACCATTTTTTTTAGCAAACTTTGCACCTGATTTCCATATTTTCCGCAGATGTTGAAGTAGTAGCGACGTGCTTCGCATGCCCAATCTTCTTCGTGACTCAAAGCTCCGAATTTGCCAAATGCATCGGCAGAAAAAAGTACCCTTTCGCTGCTTTCGTAACTTACTATCACTTCGGGCCAATGCACCATTGGAGCTGCAAAAAATGTAAGGGTATGATAACCAAGTTTCAAAGTATCTCCTTCGTTTACAGCAATAACTCTATCGCTGAAGTTCAGATTGAAAAACTGCGGAAGCATTTGCAAAGCGCGTGCCGATGCCACGATTTTTAGTTCGGGATATTTTGCTACAAGGCGAACGATTTCACCAGCATGATCAGGTTCCAAGTGATGTACTACAAGGTAGTTTGGTTGTTTTCCATCAAGTGCGACTTCCAAGTTTGAAAACCACACATCACCTCGACGACTATCTACTGTATCCATTATGGCTATATACTCATCTTCAATGAGATACGAATTATAAGAAATACCATTCGGAACAATGTATTGACTTTCAAACAAGTCTAAATCCAAATCATCAACACCGATGTATTTTATATTTTCTGAAATATTCATAACCATTACTTTTTTTTACTAATAAACAAAAGTAGGAAAAAATATTGAACTGTTTCTATAGTAGTTGTTTTTCGTTATTTTTGCATCTCTATTTAGAAAAAATTATAATATGGAAAAGGCAAAACAACTTTTTGAATTATTCGAAACACAAGGGACTTTTGAATCGGTAGCTCCTCTTGGAGCTGGTCTTATCAACGATACTTACAAAATAACCACAAAAGAAGGTAACTGTCCTGACTATCTATTTCAACGCATCAATCACGCTATTTTTCAAAATGTAGAAATGATGCAAAACAACATATTCAGAGTCACTTCTCACCTACGAAAAAAACTTGAGCAACGTGGCGAAAGCGACATTGACCGCAAAGTGCTAACTCCCATCAAAACAAAAAAAGGAGACCTCTTCTATTTTGATGGAGAATCATATTGGCGTTTCATGCTTTTTATTCCTGACACACAAACTATTGACTCTGTAACCGAAAACTCGGCCTATGCGGCAGGACGTGCTTTTGGTCAGTTTCAGTGCGACCTATCCGATCTTCCTGGCGAACCTTTGGGAGAAACCATTCCAAATTTTCACAATATTGAGTTTCGTCTACAACAATTGCACGAAGCTATAGAAAAAGACGCCGTAGGTCGAGTTGAAAAGGTAAAGGATTTGATTGCTGAAATAGAAAAACGAGAAGAAGAACTTTGTTTGCCAGAGAGACTTTTTCGTGAAGGCAAACTCATCAAACGCATTAATCACTGCGATACAAAGGTAAACAACATGCTTTTTGACAAAAAAGGAAACTTTCTTTGTGTTATCGATTTGGATACAGTAATGCCAGGTTTTGTTCTCTCGGATATTGGAGACTTCATTCGAACAGGAGCTAACACAGGAGCCGAAGACGACGATAACCTCGACAATGTAAATGTAAACTTAAAAGTTGTAGAAGCCTACACAAAAGGATATCTGGAAACAGCAACATTTCTTTCTCCTGCCGAAAAACAGTTATTGCCCTTTGGCGGGAAATTGCTGACCTATATGCAAACGGTTCGCTTCCTCACCGACTATATTAATGGTGATACTTATTACAAAACAAAGTTCGACGAACACAACTTACAACGCACTAGAGCTCAGTTCAAGTTATTACAAAGTATTGAAGAGCACTTTGGAGAAATGATGGAGTTTGTGAAGTAAACAGATACACGTTTTATGCAGAAAATACTGATTTATCAAGTACTCCCTCGAATTTTTGGAAACAAAAACAATAACAAAAAAACAAGAGGAAGTATTTCCGAAAATGGTTGTGGAAAATTCAATGACTTCTCAGAAAAAGCGTTAAAGTCTATAAAAAAACTTGGTACTACACACATTTGGTATACTGGAGTAATAGAACATGCCACACAAACAGACTATTCGGCATTTGGCATTAAGGGGAGCACAGCAAGCGTGGTAAAAGGTATTGCGGGTTCGCCTTACGCCATACGCGACTACTACGATGTTGATCCTGACCTTGCTACTAATGTAGAAAGCAGAATGCAGGAGTTTGAATCTCTTATTGGACGGACTCACAACGTAGGGCTAAAAGCAATTATTGACTTTGTGCCCAACCACGTAGCACGAGAATATTTTTCCGATGCAAAACCATCTACAGCTACCGATTTTGGAGAAAACGACAATAAAGACTGGCACTTTTCAGCGCAAAATAATTTTTATTATTTTCCAAATAACGAATTTAATCCACAATTCGATAAGAAAGTTTACGAAGAGTACCCAGCAAAAGCAACTGGAAATGACTGCTTTTCTCCATCTCCAAGCATAAATGATTGGTACGAAACTGTCAAACTTAACTACGGAGTGGATTACTGCGGAGGAGGACAAAAGCACTTTGATCCAATACCCGATACGTGGTTAAAAATGCGCGACATATTGCTATTTTGGGCAAAGAAAGGTGTTGATGGTTTCCGGTGCGATATGGCAGAAATGGTGCCTGTAGAATTTTGGCATTGGGCTATTGAAGAGGTTAAAAGAAGTTATCCTGAAATCATTTTTATTGCAGAGGTGTACAATCCTCAACTTTATAGAGAGTATATTCACTTTGGAGGATTTGACTTTTTATACGATAAAGTAGGAATGTACGACACGCTCAGAAACATAATCGGCGGTTACCAACCTGCGACATCTATCACCAACGCTTGGCAATGCACCAACGACATTCAAGGCAATATGTTGCATTTTTTGGAAAACCATGACGAACAACGCATTGCATCGAGTTTTTTTGCTTCTGATGCTCAAAAGGCTTTTCCAGCAGCAATGGTTTCGTCACTACTCACTCAAGCTCCGTTCATGATTTATTCGGGTCAAGAATTTGGAGAACAAGGCATGGACAGCGAAGGTTTCAGTGGCGAAGATGGTCGTAGCACTATTTTTGATTATTGGTCATTGGACTGTATCAATCGTTGGCGCAACGAGGAAAAATTCAATAGCAAAGAACTTTTGCCAAACGAAAAAATGTGTCTCGAATTTTATTCAAAACTTGGAAAAATAGCTCAAGAGAAAGTTATTGCTCAAGGGACAATGTACGATTTGATGTGGCTCAACCTTGAAAATCCAGACTTTGACACAACCAAACAATTCGCTTGGATTAGAAAGTTTGGAAAAGAAACATTGCTTTTGGTAGCTAATTTTTCTAGCAAAGAAGAAAAAATAAAACTCCGCATTTCAGACGAAGCTCTGAACTTTTTAAATATCAAAGAAGAGGCAAAAAATGCTACCGACCTTTTATCAAACAAAAAAATGATTTTCAATCTATCGGCAAATGCTCCACTTTCCATAAAACTAAAACCAAATTACGGCATTGTATGGAAATGGGAAGAATAAGGAGAGAGAAAAAAACTATATTTTCGTATGCTTAGAGAAGTTCAACTAACACTAAATCCAGAGCAAGCAAGTAGTTTAGAGACGATAAAAAAAGTTGCTTTGCAAAAAATTGGAATCGAAAGTTTTGGAGATTTCTCTGTACGGATTGTTCGGAAATCGGTAGATGCTCGTGGACGTTTCCCTAAAATAAACCTTACTGCTTTGGTTTCAAATAAAGATTTTGAAACAACTTATAGCAATACGTTTGACTACAAAAATGTGAGTAATGCTCCCGAAGTGCTCATAGTTGGCGCTGGCCCTGCCGGACTATTTGCTGCCCTTCGGCTAATTGAGTTGGGACTAAAACCCATTATTTTGGAACGAGGGAAAGAGGTTGCAGAACGCAAAAAAGACATTGCTCAACTCAATAGGAACCTCTCTATAAACGAAGATTCTAATTACTGTTTTGGTGAAGGCGGAGCAGGAACTTTTTCTGATGGGAAACTCTTTACCCGTTCAAAAAAACGTGGAGACATCCGACGAATTTTGGAAACTTTTCATATTCATGGAGCCCAAGACGAAATTCTTTACGAAGCACACCCTCACATTGGCACCGATAAGTTACCAATAGTAATAAAAAACATACGAAAAACCATTTTAGATTGTGGCGGAGAAGTTCACTTTGGTAGCAAACTCTCCAATCTTATACTACAAGGCAACAAGGTTGTTGGTGCAAAAACTGCTGATGGAAATAGTTTTTCGGCAAAAGCAATAATCCTCTCGACTGGCCACTCTGCAAGAGATGTTTACGAACTTTTGCAGCAACAAAACATTTTAATTGAATCAAAAGGTTTTGCCATGGGGGTAAGAGTGGAACATCCACAAGAGCTGATTGATCAAATTCAATATCACAGTAAAAAGAAAGATCCATTTTTGCCAGCAGCAACATATAATTTGGTACAACAGGTCGATGGACGAGGCGTTTATTCGTTTTGCATGTGTCCTGGTGGCCACATCGTGCCCGCTTCAACTGCAAAAGACGAGTTAGTGGTAAATGGGATGTCGTCATCGAAACGCAACTCTCCATTTGCTAATTCCGGAATAGTGGTAGAAATTCGTCCTGAAGATTTGCCAGACTACAACAAGAATAACTTATGTGGATTGGAGTTTCAAAAAACAATAGAACGTCTCGCTCTTGCCAACAACGGAGGAGGTTTACAAACTGCTCCCGCCCAACGCTTAGCCGATTTTGCAAAAGGACGTCTTTCTGCTGATCTGCCGCAATGCTCTTATTTGCCTGGAGTAATTTCCTCTCCTCTTAGTTTTTGGTTGCCCAAGAGTATTGGGAAAAGATTGCAGCAAGGATTCAAAGCTTTTGACAAAAAAATGCACGGCTTCTTAACCAATGAAGCATTGATTGTTGGAGTAGAATCGCGCTCGTCATCTCCTATTCGGATTCCAAGAGATAAGGAAACAGGAGAACATCTTCAGATTTCTGGACTTTTTCCTTGTGGCGAAGGATCTGGTTATGCAGGAGGCATAACCTCATCCGCAATGGACGGAGAATGGATTGCCGAAAAAGTGAAAAATTTCTTATCAGAAAAATGAACGTAAAAGGTCCTGCGATACTGGCTTGTATTTTGTGGGGAAGCGCCTTTGCCGCCGCAAAAATTGGGTTTGAATACATGGAACCAATGCGACTGTCTGGAGTGAGGTTTACTTTGGCCGGGTTGATGCTATTACCGGTTTTATTTCTTAAAAAAATCAGTATTAGGGAAACCTTTATACATTGGAAGTTCATTCTTTTTTTTGCGTTTTTACAATCGTTTCTGCAATACGGATTGTTTTTTATGGGATTAAATAAAGTTCCAGCAGCTAGTTCTGCCGTAATTGTTGGAGCTGGTCCACTTTTTATTGCAATTATGGCTCATTTATTTATGAAAAACGATAAAATTTCACCCCGCAAAATATTTTCCATTCTTCTTGGACTTTCAGGAGTAGTTTTTATTTCGGTGACTAAGGGCGACTTCAACGGATCGGGTAAAGAATTCTACATCGGTCTTGCACTGCTAATTATAAGCAACATAATTGGAGGTTCGACAAACATCTTTGTTGCTAAGTACAAAGGGAATATCAACCCAATTGCTCTAACTGCTTTTGCCAACTTTTTTGGAGGAGTTCTACTTTTTTGTTTCTCTTTGTTGGCCGAAGATTCCAAACAAATGGGTTATCCCGCAGATTTCTGGGTCGCTTTGCTATGGTTGGCGTTTATTCCTGCTGCAGGTTTTTCTATTTGGTACACACAACTACAGAAACCATCGGTAAAAGTGTCGGAACTAAACATGTGGAAGTTTATTATTCCTATTACGGGAGCTATTTTGAGCTGGATTTTACTTCCCGAAGAGACCCCAAACATTTATTCCGTAAGCGGAATTATTATTATAACTGCGGCATTGCTACTTTTTCAAATACCTACCAGAAAAAAAGAAAAGAACACTGATTAGTGTTCTTTTTTTGTGGAGGTCAGTGGCGGATTCGAACCGCCGTACAAGGTTTTGCAGACCTCTGCCTAGCCACTCGGCCAACCGACCTTAATTTTTCGGAGTGCAAAAGTAACGTTTTTTTATCAATTCACAAAAAAAAACGATTTTTTATGCAAAAACAACACACTACTCGGGTTTCACAATAACTCCTTTATTTTTTCTTCCATCGACTTTTACCTGAATAGGCGAAGAGAAACGCAAATGTTTAATAAATTTTGTTTCATTTTCGACAAGGAGCGAATTAAGATAATCCAAATCGTAAGTACCATCGCCCATGTAAGGATTTATTGTAAGATAAGAAACTCCAAAAGAGGTTAGATTCTGAAAAAAGTGAGTACCCTGACTTGGTTCTATTCGGTAATTAGACAAACCAGACTCCACGATGACTCGTGCATTGCTAATTTGAGGCCACTTGACAGGAATACCAAGCCAAGTGTCACTCGATCCCCAACGTCCAGGTCCAACCAAAACATAAGGACGAGATTCTCGACAAAGTTGTTCGTTTATTTTTTCAATATCGTAGGCAATCAACTGATTGTGGCTTGGATTAAACGCATCGGGTTTTACAAACACAAAATCATAAATATCGTTTTCAACGCCATGACCAAGAGCATTTTCCGAAGATATAATCAAATTATTGTCAGGAATAGAGCCGATATCTTCCGCAATGTTTTCTTTAGTATCAACAATAGGGCGTATCTGCAACAGATAAAAAGAATGGTGCTTTTGCTCCTTATAATCCAGATTTACAGCAAATTCTATTTCAACTGGTCGTCCCATCTCATTCTGAGACACCTTAAGAATCGCTTGCAAAATTTCTGCTAAAGGAAAAACATCGTGCTGCAAAATATTAGAAAAAGTTATAACCTTTCGACCTCCTTCATAAATTCCATCATAAATAACTTGATCATAAGGATTAAAGGTAGAAGCTATAAACTTCAGAGTGCCATCTTTTTCTGCGTCTTGAACATTAATTTTCAGCAAATTAAAACCATCGTCCACTTGAGGAACAAAATCTTTTTTATTCAAATCAAGAGCATTGAAATAGGTTTGTGTTTCACGCAAGGCAAAATCAAGTGTACTCGTTTGCAATACATGATGTGGATGTTTTGGAGAGAATCGCAACGTTACTCCCCCATCAACAATGTATTTCCCCAAACCCATAGCAATGTTGGCAATGCCATCTTCTGGTTTTTCCTCTCCGATAGGGTAATAGTTGAGCGAACGAGTAACACCCGAAAAGGAAGGATAGAATCGGTTGCCATAGGCCTTTCCACAAGTTTCTTGCAGCACAACAGCCATTTTTTCCTCGTCAATGATATTGTGAGTTGCCGTAATATACGATTTACTATCTTTATAAAAAACAGAAGCATAAACAGCCTTTACTGCTTGACAAACGTTTGGGAACATCTCTTCAAAATTATCAGCATTATAGGGCACCATATAGGTCGAATAAATACCAGCAAAAGGCTGATAATGAGAATCTTCGAGCAAACTTGAGGATCGGATTGCCAAAGGAGCTTTTATCACGTTAAGAAAAGCATTCAAATCCTCTCTCACTGTTTGCGGAAGACGAGCAGAAAGAAATGCCTTCAAGATTTCTTCGTCCGAAGCATCCGACAAAGCAATAGGATAAAGTTGGTTTGTTTCCATAAACTCCGAAAAAACATCGGTACAAAGCACCAACGTTTTAGGAATAGAAATCTGAACGTTTTTAAAATTATCAAGTGCCGAATTACGTTTAATCATCGCATCGATAAACGCCAAACCACGCCCTTTTCCTCCCAAAGAGCCATTGCCAATTCGTGCAAAATTGGAATACTGATCAAAACGTTCTCGCTGAAAAATAGCCACAACTCCTTTGTTCTTTGTTTTTCGATAAGCCACAATGGCATTAAAGATAATTTGTCGAGCTCGTTGAAGATTTTCGGTAGAATTGTCGGTGGTATGAATATTCTGTAAAAATTCTGCAAGCGGAAACATCGCACGAGAATAAAGCCATTGAGAAATTTTATTATGCGAAATTTCTTCAAAAAGCGCTTCATCACTAATTTTGAAGATACTATCTTGTAAATCCTTCAAATTCTGAATACACAATTCTTCTTTCCCCGTTTTTTTGTCTTTAATTACTAAATCGCCAAAACTAAAGTAGTCCGTGATGTTAGAACGTAACTGTAAATGCATCGTTTTTGAATTCTTGTCGATAAAATGTGCATTTAGTTCATCGGCATAGACACGATTTTCCTCCTCACTTGAATTGATAATCAGAGGAATATCCTTATTGTTTTTCCTAATATTTTCGCAAAGACGAATTCCTGCTCGTTTTTCTTTCCTTCCTCCCGACTTGAAATTAACATCAGTAATTACTCCCAACATATTGTTTTTATATTTCTCGTATAAAAACATTGCCTCTTCATATGTACGTGCTAAAAGAATTTTTGGACGGCCACGCATTCGGAGCATTTGCTCGTGTTCATTAAGCGCTTCCGTCATAAAAGAACGAGACTGCTTAAAGACAAAACGATACAAATGTGGCAACATTGAGGAATAGAAACGAATAGAATCTTCGACCAAAAGAATAACCTGAACGCCAACAGAAGCGACATCTTCTTCAACATTCATCTTATCCTCAATAAGTTTTATAATTGCCAAGAGCAAATTAAACTCACCCAACCAACTAAACACATAATCAATTGCGCTCAAGTCTTCGTTGGCAATGCGTTGCGAAACCTCTCGAGAGAAAGGAGTAAGAACAACAATCGGAATTTCAGGAAAACGTTTTTTGATACTTTTTGCCCATTCAAAAGGATTGATGCTATCTCCACTTGGCATTGAAATAATCAAATCAAAATTACGCGACTTAAGTTCTTTCTTCGCCTGCTTTTCACTTGAAACCAAAGTAAAACGTGGAGGATAACGCAAATTGAGCGAAGTATATTCATTAAAAATCTGCTCATCAATTCGGCCATCTTCTTCTAAAGCAAAAGCATCGTACTTACTTGCCAAAAGCAATACGTTGTAAATACGTTTTTGCATTAGATTAGCAAAAGAGGTATCCTTGAAGTAAAGTTTATTGATATCGAATCTGTCCATTTTTTTCTATAAATATCGAAACAGAATACAAAGATTTCGGCAAATTTAACACAAAAAAAATTGCAATCCTACAATTAAACATCTACTTTTGTCATTGGTCTAAACAAAGAAATTTATTTTATGGCAAGCAGAAAAAATCTTAAAAAATGGATACACATCATTGCTGAAGAATTGGCAATGGAATGTTATGTAAATTTTATGTTGTTCCCCAATATTAAAGAAGAGGATTTCAATTCAGTGCTTCAGAAGATTTACAATTTGGATAAAGAATTTATTTCGCGAGCAAATCATCCAAATGGGACAAAAGAGACAAAATTGGTAAAAAACTACTATAAATCGTTAATTGAAAACTTCAACCAATCGGTTGTTGAAATTGCTAACGAAATGTTATCGTTGAACAAAAATAAATAGTTGATATGAAAAAAATATTTTTAATTTCTGCTCTTTTATTGGCATCTGTAGCTTTATTTGCCAATATTGGTATAGAGTTTGCCGAAATGGAGTATAACTTTGGAAAAATTGACGAACAAGGCGGAAATGCAACGCATGTTTTTACATTCAAAAACAATGGGAACGAACCAATCAGTATCTCCGCAGTAAGAGCTTCGTGTGGTTGTACAACTCCCGATTGGACTAAGAAACCTATCGTAGCAGGAGGAGAAGGAGAAATCTCTGTAACCTACAATCCTCTTGGACGTCCAGGTATGTTCTCTAAAACCATAACCATCACGGCAAAAAACTCAAAGAAAGAAGAAACTATCGTCTTGAAAATATCGGGAGAAGTGATTAAGGACAAATTCCCGATAAAAATGGGAGCATTGAATTTGGATAAACTCACCATTTCTTTCAAGGGAATAAAAAAAGGACAAAAAGATACAAGAATTTTGGTTGACTCTGCCATTGTTTACAATAATTCTCAACAAACTATTTCGGTAAAGTTTGGGATCTTGCCAAAATATCTCTCGGCAGAAATTGTGCCTACAAAACCAAATTATCAGCAACGTAGCAACACACTTCATCCTTCGCAGATAGGCGTTTTGAAGATTTACTATAACGTAGCCAAAGCGACAAATTGGGGACCTTACACAGATTATATTGATGTATTCATAAACGGAAACAAGGTGAACGGAAAACAACTAATGGTTTTTGCCGAACTGACAGAAGATTTCCGTGCAATGACAATGGAAGAACGAATGGCTGCTCCTATAGCAGAAGCATCGCCAATTAAAGTAAATCTTGGCAAAATAGCAAAAGGAGAAAAAACAACATACGTTTTCAAACTAAAAAATGCAGGGAATTCTCCTCTATACATTCGTTATATCGACACGTTTTCTCCTGAATATTTAACAGCGACTTATTCGTCGCAACCTATTCTTTCTGGGAAAACAACCGATATCAAAGTTGAATTAAATACTTCTAATCTGCCCGAAATTTCATTTCAGAAACGAATAGAGTTAGTAACCAACGATCCTTCGATTCCCAAACAATATCTCACACTTTTGTTTGAAGTAGTGAAATAAGCAGAAAAAAAAGAAAAGTCTATCAAACAGATAGACTTTTTTTCTTTCAAAAAAATTTAATAACGTTTAATTCAAACTTACAATTAATTCTTTTTCAATTTCAGAAAAAGAAACTTTTTCTTCACGAGCAAGCCAGCCCAAAGCAGCATATAAATCTTTTTCTGTAAGTTTTGTAGCTTTCTTCAACGCTTTAATTTCTTGAGGTCCATTGCACAAAGTATTCCAAACAATACCTGCATTCAATCCAATTTTTTCTTTCATAGTTATTTAATTTAATTTACGAGGCAAAGATACAATTTATATGCCATTCCTTAAAGAAAAACGATAGGATTTAATATTTGGCTAAATCTGAACTTTAGAAAAAGGAGGTAACGAAATATCGCAGAAATCGTTTTGCAAGTACTTATAATAGCCCGAAATAGCAATCATTGCCGCATTGTCCGTAGTAAAAGAGAATTTTGGAATAAACACATTCCAATTATATCGTTTCTGCGCATCAAACATCGCATTTCTTAATCCATTATTTGCCGAAACTCCACCAGCAATAGCAATATCTTTTATATTATAATCCTTTGCTGCTTTCTTTAATTTCTTCATCAGAATTGCCACAACCGAATATTCTATTGATGCTGCAATATCGGCTTTGTTTTCTTCTATAAAATTAGGATTTTCATCCAATAAATTGCGCAACGTATAAAGAAACGAAGTTTTTAGTCCACTAAAACTATAGTTGTAACCATCTATGTTTGGTTGGCTAAATTGAATTGCTTTAGGATTCCCCATTCGCGCCAATTTATCAATGATTGGTCCGCCAGGATATCCAAGCCCCATCACTTTTGCGCATTTATCAATAGCTTCACCCGCAGCATCGTCGATGGTTTGACCAATAATTTCCATTTCATAGTAAGATTTTACTAGAACAATTTGAGAATTTCCACCTGAAACCAACAAGCACAAAAAAGGGAACTTTGGGGGTGAAAATTCATGATCTTTTTCTTGAATAAAATGGGCCAAAATATGTCCTTGAAGGTGATTAACATCTATCAAAGGTACATTAAGCGAAAGCGCCAATCCTTTAGCAAACGAGGTTCCCACCAAAAGCGACCCCATCAATCCAGGTCCTCGCGTAAAAGCAATAGCTGTAATATCAGACATTTGAATCCCAGCCTGACGGATTGCTTCATGAACAACGGGAATAATGTTTTGCTGATGAGCTCTCGATGCCATTTCTGGCACAACTCCTCCATATTTCTCGTGAACTGACTGAGTTGCTGTTACATTCGAAAGTAAAATTCCATTACTTATCACCGCAGCCGATGTATCGTCGCACGAAGATTCTATTCCAAGAATATTTATATCCATTTTTTTTACTCTTTTTCTATTAAACAAAGTTTTTCCAAAACTTCGGAAATGGTGGAACATTCATATTTATTTTGCACAAGAAACTTACCATTCTTAGCTTCTATGTTGATTCCCGATTGCTCTACCACATCTATTGAATTTCTTTTTAATGCTCTTTTAAGCCAAGTCGTATATAATCCATCGCCACAAACTGAAACTTGTTTTTCTCCTTTTCTATAAAAAACTGAAAAATGTCCGTCATATTCATCAAAACCATAGGATTTTGAACCAAAAACGCGAGTAAAAATTCCACTCAACATCAGATCTTCTGGAATTCCTACATAAATACCTTTATCCATTAACCAAATCACATCAGCCAATTGCATAGACAAATCCAACTCGTGAGAAGAGAGAATGAAACATTTACCCATTTCATGTGCCAATCTCTTTAGCAACATCATCACCTCTATACGACTTGGCAAATCGAGATGCGCCGTTGGCTCGTCGAGAATGACAAGTGGTGTCTCCTGAGCTAGTGCCTTTGCTATAACGGCTCGTTGTCTTTCTCCATCGGAAAGCTGGTTAATAAACTGATATTTCTTGTCAACCAAATTAACTTGAGAAATAACTTTTTCAACAATCAAGCGATCCTCTTGTTTCAACTTTCCACTCCAAGATGTGTAAGGGAATCTACCCATTGCCACAAGATTATAAACAGACATGTTTTCAACCTCTACACTATCTGTAAGAACCAAAGAGAAAAGAGTCGAACGCTCTTCTGCGGTCATCTTACTCAATGGGGTTCCTTCAAAAAAAATTTCACCCGAGAGAGGTTTTTGTAAATAGGATAAAGTTCGTAAAAGTGTCGACTTTCCACAACCATTTGTTCCTAAAAGGCAAACCAATGCTCCTCTCTCCAATGAAAGAGAAAGTTTTTCTTGAACCACCTTTGATGCATAACCAATAGTTAAATCTTGAGTTTGCAAGAAAGCCATTTTTTCGAACCTTAAAAATTCAAATAAAAATCTTTTGTTAATGTTTTATATTCGTCGGTATAAATATGCCGTTCTTTTTCTACTACCAAATGTTGAACCTCCACTTCTTTTCTCTCGAAAGAAAACTCCATTAATTTTCTTTTCACATCTTTTTCTGGATTAGGATAAACATTCATCACTCTATTCAGAAAAAGTCCTTTTTCCACAGCTTTTCTTTCAAAAACTTCACTTTCGTTGGTTGGAAGAATCACACTCATCATTCCGTCATGTTTTAATAAATCAACGGAAAACGTCAGTAAATCATCAAAACTAAGACTATCCGAGTGACGCGCTTGAGAACGTTTATCGTCTGGGCAACGAAGCGATTGATTGAAATACGGAGGATTACAAACAACCGCATCAAAAACCTTTTTAGATTCTCTTCCAAACTCTTGCAATGAGGTATGCTGCACTTTTATACGATTTTTCCACGGCGATGACTGGCAATTTTCAGTCGCTTGAGCAACTGCATCTCCATCAATTTCTATAGCAACAACGGAAACCTCTTCGCTTCGCTGAGCAACCATTAAAGCCAACAAACCTGTTCCTGTGCCAACGTCAAGCACCTTGCCCTTTTCGGGCAATCGGCACCAACTTCCCAACAAGACTCCATCTGTACCAACTTTCATTGCACATTGTTGTTGCCGAATGACGAATTGTTTGAAACGAAACATCCCCCCAAAAAAACAAAAAGAGATGAACTACTATTTCTCCGCGTTGATATATTGTTGAGCAATCTCAACGGCTTTTGCAACAGCTTCTTTACTAGTAGCATCAACTAATTTTGCAGGCATTTTAGGAATTTTCACCTCTGTGCCAATCAAAATTTGACTTGGACTTGGATTATTCTTCAACTTATCAATATTCGCCTCGTAGATGTAAACCCAAAAGTCAGGATGCCCATAATATTCCTTGGCAAAATATGCCAAACGAGTTCCCTTTCGCAACTTTACCTCTGTTAAAAATTCCGTATAAGTTCTATTTGCGGCTAATTCATCAATCTCCGATATTAATATTGGCTGAGGTTTGGGTTCTTGTTTCGGTTCTTCTACAACCTCTATTTTATCAGGAAAAAGAAAAGCATTAATCTCTTCAGAATAAAGGTAATAAACAAAACCAAAAGTCAATAATAAGATACACACCACCGATACCCAAATCAACCAAGCATAACTTTTCTTTGATGTTTTGGTTTTTTTTGTAACAGGTTGAGGAGTAAAACTTTCCAAAGAAGATGTTTCTATTAATGGCTTTTCCTCTTTAACATCTTCTATTTGTTCCTTGTTTTCCTCTTTTTGATCTTCCTCTTTAAGTGATTCTTCTACAACCACTGGAGTGATTTTATTTTCCTCTTCGAGTTGCATATCTTTCAAAATATCCTTCATCTCCTCAGCTTGCTGAGCCATTTTTTTCAATGGGTTTTGCAAAGAATCATCAATATTTATACTTTCTTGCAAAGATTTATCAGGAGAAAAATTCAACTTGTAATGTCCCTCTATTTCAATAGGTTCTCCTGTCGAAACATTCACACTTTTTCGTGGATTAACCCAAACCAACTTAAAAGTTCCCAAACCATTGATTTTAACAATTTTATCTTTTTCTAAAGATTCAACTATCAATTTCTGGAATTCATCAATAAAGGCAGAAACATTTTTTTTATCAATTGCCATTTCTTGAGAAACAGCAGTAGCAAATTCTTGCAACGACATTTTTAAATTGTTATTCATGACTCAATCCTTTAATCTTTTCTTTGAATGAAGGTACGACTTTTAACGTCACAACATTTTTTTCTGGCACAACAATACTATTGCCCGAATGAGGCATTACAGAAACACGCGATGAACGTTTTTTTAGTTCCAACGTTCCTAAACCAGAAAAAGAGATTCTGTTTCCCTGACGAATAGATTCTTGCACATTACGAACTAAACTTTGGACAAAACTCTCTGCTTCCACCCTTGTAATTGACAAACGCTTAGAAAGTTCTCCTTGAAATTCCTTATTATTCATAACCTTTTTATTTTTTGCATCGTTTCCATCCGACAAATGTACACTATTTTGATGTATATCAAATTCGAGACAGAAAACTATTTTTGACTATTTTCAATTTTTAATTTAAGTTCTTCGCTATCGTCGCCAAGTTCTGCAGCTTTTTGCCAAGCCTTGAGTGCAGCCTCCTCCTCACCAAGAACTGAAAGAATATCTCCATAATGAAGATAAATTTCACTATTCTTTCCGCCATCTTGCGCAATTGCTCTTTCGACATAAAATCGGGCAGAACGGAAATCTTCTTTCATAAAAAATATCCACGCATAGGTATCTAAATAAATTGCATTAGAAGGCTCCGCTTCAACAGTTTTTGCGCTCATCCGTTCCGCTTTTTTTAGATTGCGTTTTTGCTTTGCCAACATATATGCGTAGTTATTCAGCACACTCAGCTCATTAGGATTAAACGTCAGTGAATTTTCGTAAGCAGACTCTGCCTCCTCTCCCCTATCAAGCGATGACAAAAAATCTCCTTTCAATCCCCAAAAAACCGACAACATTTGAGCATTATTAGGGTCTGTGAACAAAATGGCTTGACTAATAGATTCTACTGCCTCTTCATTCCGCTTAGAGAAACTCAACTGAAGTGCTTTTATATAATAGAATTGTGAACTTTGAGGATAATATTGCAATGCTTCATCGACAATAGCCAACAACTCATGTGCGTCTTTTTTTGCAGAAAGTTCAATTCTATAAACCCATAAATCTTCATAAAAAGGATTTTTTTCGAGAATAGATTCTGCCACCTCCAAAGCCTTTTCATTTTGTTTTCGCGAAAAAAGGTAGGTAAAATAAAATAATTGCGTTCTTTCGTTTTCACCATGCTTTGCTAACAAAATGGAGAATACTTTTTCTGTCAGATTCATTTTTCGTTGATCCGATTTCAATTGCAAAACCGACTCTTCAATAATTTTCATCTTGGCATCTAAACCAACATAATCATTTGCAATAATTTCAAGAATCAAACTATCCGCCGTCTGTACATCGTTTTTTATCTCGTAATATTTGACCAACGAAATCTTTGTAACAGCATCGTTTGGATTCTTCTTAAGCAAAGAGGTATAAATATCAAAAGCTTTTTTATGTTCACCTTCGTCGAGAAAGAAGTTCCCCAACAAAGTAACATAATCCGTTCGCGACGGAAAAGTTGCGATAAGTTTTCTTATCTCTTGTTCAGCTTTTTTCTTCTGATTCAGTTGTAAAAAAAATTTTATCTTTTCAAAGGAGATATGTTCCTCAACTCCATTTCGTTTTTCCAATTTATCAAGTTGAAGCAGTGCTTCTGAAAATCGTTTTGTCTCCACAAAAAGATTAATCAAGGCATAAAAATAACTTTCTTCTTGCGGTTTTTTATCTATCAAAAAAAGACATATTTCAATGGCCTTTTCTTGTTGCTTGGAAGATATATAATAGGGCAACAATCGCTCTTTGTAATAAACGTTTTGGGAATCTAACTGAGCGGCTTTTTGAAGCAAATCAAATGCTTCTTTTTGGTTCCCGCAAAGCGAATTGATGGCTGAAAGTTCGTAATAAACAGTTGCCGTTTGTGGTTGCAACTCTTTGCAACGTTGCAAATATTCTACCGCCTCATCGAACTTAGCCTGACGACGTTTTTCTATGGCCTGATAAAAAAAATAATTAAATTTCTTTTGCTGTTCAACATCGCTTTGAGCCAATCCAAAAGACGAACTCAAAAGAACAAAAAGTAATATGAAAATAGACTTTTTCAATTAGTTTTTAATTTTTTCCAGTATGTCCAAAACCTCCAGCGCCACGTTCTGTTTCGTCAAGAACCTCAACTTGAATCCAATCAACTTGTTCGTGTTTTGCTATCACCATCTGACAAATTCGCTCACCATCTTCAATCACAAAATCTTCTTGCGATAGGTTAATTAATATCACACAAATTTCTCCTCGATAGTCAGCATCAATGGTTCCAGGAGAGTTGAGCACAGTAATTCCTTTTTTAATTGCAAGTCCACTCCGAGGACGAATTTGAGCTTCAAAACCAACGGGAAGTTCAATAAACAATCCCGTAGGAACTAGTTTTCTTTCAAAAGGTTTCAAGATTATGGGCTGCTCAATGTTTGCACGCAAATCCATTCCTGCCGAACTGCTTGTAGCATATTCGGGTAAAGCATGTTTCGATTTGTTAATAATTTTTACTTCCATTATGGTATAAATTTTTATTCTTTTTGTTTTTTGTTTGAAGATCTTCTTCTCGTTTTTTTCTCCTCTCCTTTGTTTATGTTTCTATCGAAGGAAAGAAAAATATCCTCTTTTTTGTTCGGACGATATTGCACTTGCCAAGAAAAACCAGGAAAGTAGAGCATTTCTTCCTTTATTTTATCCATTGGAAACAAATTTCCCGTTGGAGAAGGGAAAAGAACCATTCTATCTAAATCACCGTTCTTAAAATACGCGGTAAGATACGAACTCTGTGTTTTATTCTGCCCAATATACTCTCCATCAGCTTCGTCAATAGGGTAGTAAATGGACTCCGTATTTCCTTTTACCTCCACAAGCCGAAGAGTATCGTCACTAATATGTGCAAACATCTCCTTTCCTGAAATTTGATTAAAATGTACTGAATCGCACATCTGACAAGCAAACGCCGAATTGATAACGTGCACCAAACTTACCCCTTCGCCATACGAATAGGCTCGAATTGTATCTCCCGTAATCTGCTGTTTGTCCGACCAAACAATAGGATCATAAAGCATGTGTAACACTGAATCTCTCGAAGTGTAAGCCATCGAGTCGGCAACACCCTGAACGTCGTTTCTAAAAAATCGAACATTATGATATGCTTCAATAACATTGAAAGTAGAGTCTGGAGAAAGAAAAAGTGTATCAGCATGTAAATAAAGTGTATCCGCAGAGGAATACTCTATCATCATAGCCGAATCTGTTGCCAAACCTATCTTTGTAATTTCATTGTAATAACCATAATGACCAAAGAGCGATACATCTTTCAGCGTATCGGCTAGTTCAACATTCTGAAAAGCCCAAGCAAATCCTGACGGCTTATCATACAAAATAGAATCTCCCGTCAAACGCTTCGTATCTTGATGTTCGATGTAAGAGTTATCCAAAAGTTCGGAATACTCACGACGAGTATCATACCAACCTTTTTCGGAATAAATATGAGTTTCCTGATCGTAGATAATATCCGTTGGTCCAACAATATCTGCTATTTCCGTTTTTGTATTATAATGTAGTGTATCTGAAGTCATTACAAAGTTAGGATTTGTCATCACTACCTTGTATCTGAACGTCGCAATATTTGTCGAGGGATAGTAATATCCCCACTCTGAAACCAATTCATTAAGTTGGTCAGTAAGTTTTCCGCCATTGAAATAATACCCAACATCAAAACGCCTATCATAATTCAAGCTATCGGTTGTAAGTACCGAAGAGCGGTTCTCCATTCTAACATTGTTGCGCAAACGAGCCAAACTTGTATTGCCGTCGTAGTAAAGCACATCACCGTAAATAAAAAGAGTATCTCCTTGAATAATACGCACGTTGCTAAAAGCATCCAAAGAGTTTTCTTTTTCGTAAAAATAGGCGCTATCACAATACATAAGAGCATCATCGTGTCGAAAACAAACATTCCCTTTCAACACCTGAATATCCTCCAATCGATCTTTATCAAACAACAAAATATCAGAATGTTCCAAATAAATAAGAGTTTCTCCCTCTTTTCGGTTTTCTTCGGGATAAGAAATTCTCATCCCTGCATTTTTCTGTTGTGCAAATAAATTGACACAATGGAAAAATACACAAATAGAAATAAATATGTGTAAAAATATTTTTGCCATTTCGGCTACAAAAATAACGAATTAAGCTAGTAAAATTGGAATAAAAGAGAAGAATCAAATACCCATCAACCTTTTCAAATTGTCTATTTGAGAATCCCAAAGCATTATAGAATCTTCCTTATCTTCTGGTTCTGCAAAATCAACGATGGTCAAAGCAACGTTTTTGGTAAGATTGCTCGTTTCTATTCTAAACTCAAAATAAGAATCCACTTCGTTTTCCCATTGAAAACGAACAAATTTTCCTTCTTCACTTTTTATTAAGAAAGCAGCTTGACTTGTTCCTTGCCACGAAAAAATATATTTTTTCTTATCAACCACATCGCACGAATCGGCAAACCACTCAGACAAACCTTGCGAAGATGTGATTTCTCTCCACAAAATATTCGCCGATATATTTTGAAAAACATACTCTATTTGAAACTTCTCTTTCATAATTTTTACAAAACCTTGTTTTAATTATTCCTCTATATTTCATCAAAAGCCAAAGGCAACAAACTTCTAACAGAAGTTACCTCGTATATATTTTTTTCTCCAAAAAGCAACATAACAATCTCTTTACCAAACCTTTTTTCTGCTTCCAAAATAACTTGTCGGCAAGAACCACAAGGTGAGATGGGATTTTCCAAAAATTTTCCGCCAGTTTGAGCAGCAATAGCCAAAGCCTTCGGTGCCACATTAGGATAATTTGCATTAGCAGCAAACAGCGCAGTACGTTCGGCACAAAGTCCAGAGGGATAGGCTACATTTTCTTGATTGTTGCCTACAACAACGATTCCATTTTCTAGCAACACAGCCACACCAACACTAAACTTCGAATACGGAGCATACGCAGCAAAAGAAGCTTCTTTTGCTTTTTCAATCAGTACCTTTTTCTCCTCGGAAAGTTCCGAAAACGAAAGGACCTTGACCTCTATTTCAATTCTTTTTTTCTGCATACAGATGTTTTTTATGAAAAAAATCTCCGTAAACGATATACAAATATAACCATTATTTTGCTATCAACCAAATCATTAGACAACAAACCTTATTCCCACTAAAGAATATCCATCTCCTCATCGTAAGAAATCAAATCATCGTCTAAATCAGGAGATGAGATTTCTACATTTTTAGAATTGACATTAAAACCAAGAATCCTCATTTTAGCCAACTCTTCGAGAAACTCTTTTGTTACTTTTACCTTAATTTTTCGAGACAAAAAGCACAAATTGGTATCCGAAGCACTATCCAAAATACGAAGATAAAGAGATGTTTCTCCTTTATGTTTTTCGAAAAAAGGAATTAACTCCGAGTGAAACAAATCATCTATATCTCTCAAATTCAAAGCAATAGTTACACTTTGAATCATTTTCTCATAAACATCTTCAAGAAGTTCGATACTAGACATTCTGAATTCAAAACGTTTGTTTCCGTCTTTGTCGGCATAGCGTCGCTCTTGAACATTACCCTTAATAAGAATAAACGAATTGATATTATTTTCGTTGAAGTACTCAACATACTTTGTGAAATCTTTACCAAAAAGGGCAAATTCGTGTTTCCCGGAATAATCCTCAACCGTTAGAAATCCATATCGTCCCTTGTCATTCTCTCTAATAACAGACGAAGTCAAAATACCTCCAGCAATTATAGTACGATTTTCGCGACGAGCAATAATATCCTTTATTTCACACATTTTGGTATTACAACCATAAAGCAAAGCCACTTTATAACGATCAAGAGGATGAGCCGAGAGGTAAATACCAACCATTTCTCGTTCAAAATTCAAACGTTGAAGTGGTGACCATTTTTCAAAACTTGGAAACTCAGGGCGCTTAATATCAAAACCTACGTCATCTATATCTCCAAAAAGCGAGACCTGATTATTATTCTTATCTTCTTTGAACCTATTGCCATACATAATCAGCACATCAGTAAAGGATCGAGAAGTTTTTTCATCAACAACAAAAAACACTTCTCTATCAACCTTCAACGAATCAAAAGCACCAGAATAGACTAAACTTTCTATTGTTTTTTTATTGCAAGCTGTTGAATTTATTCTTTCTACAAAATCAAAAATATCTTTGTATCGACCATTTTTTTCTCTTTCCGTAATGATAGCATCAACAGCACCTTCGCCAACTCCTTTGACTCCTCCCAAACCAAAACGAATATCACCATTTTTATTTACCGTAAAATTCAAATCGCTCTCGTTTACGTCGGGTTCAAGCACATTGATTCCCATTGCTCTACACTCGTCCATAAATTTCGAGACTTCGGTAATATCATCCTTGTTTCGAGTAAGATTGGCAGCCATAAATTCCGCAGGATAGTGAGCTTTCAGATAAGCGGTTTGGTACGAAACCCACGAATAACACGTTGCATGCGACTTATTAAACGCATAAGAAGCAAATTTTTCCCAATCGGTCCATATCTTTTCCAAAACTTCAGCATTATGACCATTTTTTTGCCCACGAGCAATAAAATCAGGTTTCATCTGATCTATTTTGTCTTTAAGTTTCTTACCCATTGCTTTACGCAAATTGTCCGATTCGCCACGAGTAAAATCGGCAAGCAAACGACTCAAAAGCATCACCTGCTCCTGATAAACCGTAATACCATAAGTATCCTTCAAGTATTTTTCCATTATAGGAATATCGTACTTAATCGGCTCTCTACCTTGCTTACGGGCAATAAATTGAGGAATGTAGTCCATTGGGCCTGGTCGATAAAGCGCATTCATTGCTATCAAATCTTCAAAAACGCTTGGTTTGAGTTCCTTCAAGTATTTTTGCATTCCAGGAGATTCGAACTGAAACGTGCCTATGGTTTGACCTTTACTATAAAGTTCATACGTTTTTTTGTCGTCAATAGGAATTTTGTCAATATTCAACTCTATTCCTTTTGTCTTTTTTATATTCCGAAGAGCTTCTTTTATAATTGAGAGTGTTTTCAGCCCAAGAAAGTCCATTTTGATAAGTCCAACATTTTCAATCACAGAACCTTCGTACTGAGTAACGGTAAGTTTTTCTTTTGTATCCTTATCGTCGGCAGTACTAAGAGGGACAAAATTGGTCAAGTCGTCTGCTCCAATAATCACACCACAAGCATGCACACCTGTTTGTCTTACCGTACCTTCGAGCATCGCCGCATACTTCAATATACTTGAATAATTTTCATTATCAACGGTTGCGGCAAGCACTACAGGAACATATTTCAAACAATTATTGATATTAACTTTCGGAATTTTTTTCGTTGCATCCTTATGATTAAAAGGTTTTCCTGTGTCAGGATCGATGTAATCATCAAGTTTATCGGGAATAAGCGACTTCAACTTATTCACATCTTTTAGTTCCACATTCTGAACGCGCCCAACATCGGCAATGCTCGACTTTGTAGCCATTGTTCCGTAAGTAATGATGTGAGCAACTTTTTCTTTACCATATTTTTCCGTCACCCAACGAAGCACATCTCCGCGTCCATCGTCGTCAAAATCAATATCAATATCAGGCAAAGAAATTCGGTCAGGGTTCAAAAAACGCTCAAAAAGCAAATCATATTTCAGAGGATCAATATCGGTAATCTTCAAACAATAAGCCACAACAGAACCCGCTGCAGAACCACGCCCTGGCCCTACGCTCACTCCCATATCTCGAGCTGCCTGAATAAAATCTTGCACAATGAGAAAATAGCCCGGAAAACCCATTGTTTTCATAATATGCAATTCGAAAACAATGCGTTCTTTTATATCTTCCGTCAGATTCGGATAACGCATTTTTGCGCCTTCCCAAGCCAATTTCGCCAAATAGTCGGCCTCAAGCTTGATGCGATACAATTTCTCGTATCCGCCCATTTTCTTGATTTTCTTTTCGGCATCTTCTGGGCTCATCACCACCTCTCCTTTTTCGTTTTGCGTAAACTCATCGAAAAGTTGCTGCTCAGAAAACTTCTGGCGGTACTCCTCTTCGGTAGCAAAATCAGCAGGAATATCGAACTTCGGCATCAACGGATCGGAGTCGATGCTAAAAAACTCTACCTTGTCCACTATCTCCTGCGTATTTTCAAGTGCTTGCGGAATATCCCTAAAAATCTGGAACATTTCTTCAGGAGTTTTGAGCCACTCTTGTTTGGTGTAATGCATACGGTTTTCTTCAGCGAGTTTACGTCCTGTGCTCAAGCAA
>JAGCAG010000049.1 GCA_017652785.1 Paludibacteraceae bacterium
ATTTATTATTTCACTTTCTTCCAAAATCTGCTGGAATTTCACCCCAATTTGCTGTATCCCATTTGTAAATCTGAGTAGAATAGTCGTTCTCATTCAACCACTTTTCTGCTCGAGCAATAAGCTCAAACGTGCGTTGATTTTTTTCACTTGGTTGAAGTTTTGTTTTGCATTTTTTCTGCTTTACCCAAGAAATAGCATTTCTGCTGTCGGAATAAATTGGCAGATTGAGTTGTTGTTGCTTCAACAATGCTAATCCGTGTACAATTGCCAAAAACTCTCCAATATTGTTTGTCGCATCATCCAACGGACCAACTCTAAAAATTTCTTTGTTTGTATCAATCATTACCCCTCTATATTCCATTTTCCCCGGATTTCCACTACATGCAGCATCAACAGCAAGACTTAAAATATTGGGCTTTTCTTGTGCAGCTTGCCAACCTTTTTGCGTGTTATTATTTTTTGATTTAATAAAATTTTTATACTCCTCATTGAAAGCCTTTTCGGCCTCCTGCTTGGTGGAAAAAGATTTGTATTGAGCATTTGGAAATGCTAAAATCTGCTCCTTGCATTCTTCCCAAGAGGGAAAAACGCCACATTTCCGCCCCGACCAGACAACGTAGAATTTATTTTTTGCCATTTCTATAAAATCAAAACGTACAAAGATAGCAGAAATCCACGTCAAATAGATTCGTTTTTCTTATTTTTGCGTAATTTTATTTAAGTATGAAAGCTTTGAAAAACAGCAATTTGAAAGTAAACTTCTTACACTTTGCGAATCAATATCAAGATGTTTTTCGTTTTTTGATCGTATTGTTTGTTTGCCATTTTTTTTGGAAATACTCTATTTCTTTTAATGATGATTTAAGAATAACAGAGTTGACATGGTTAGGATTTGTAGATATTTCTGCTCCGTTTTCTTATGTTACGCAAAAAACAGTAGATATTGTTCGTGGTATTTTCGGGCTTCTTGGTGTGGAAGTTGAGATGAGTACTCCTCGGCAATTTTTATTTCCAAACGGAAATACAGTCACTGTGGTTTGGGCCTGCAACGGACTAAAACAAATGTTTTTATTTGTTTGTATTATCCTTTTTGCTCGTGGAGGTTGGAAGCAAAAGGTGTGGTTTATTCCTCTTGGAGTTTTTGTTTGTTTTTTGTTTAATATCGTTCGTTTGGTATTTTTGATATGGATTGTGAAAGATTATTATCAAATGTTTGATTTCTATCACGAATATGTTACAAAATACCTTTTCTATATAGCAATGTTTTTGCTTTGGGTTTGGTGGAATGAAAAATTAAAATTTTCTCCTTTTGATAAATAAATTTGTGTGTTATTTTTTGAAAAAAAGTCAATGAAAAAAAGTTTTTTTCTCTTATTCTCGGTCTTATTTTTAGTTTCTTGTCAAACAAAAAAAACCAAAAATACGGATTGGCAGAATGATGATTTAATCGGTAAAGTAAAGTCGTATAGAATTACCAATTATCTTGCAATGTATGATTTAGGCGAGGTTGTTAGAGGCAACGAAATCGGTGCTTTGGGGCGCATTGTTTATAACGAAAGTGGATTTCGTATTGAAGAGTTTTGGTCGTTTAATGAAGAGATTTCTCACAGAGTGTACAATTACAACGAAGATGGAAATTGTATAGAATCAATCTGTTACAATCAAGACAAAACGGTCAAAGATTACGGAAAATTTTCTTACGACAAAAACGGGAACATTCAAGAAGAGGTTTTTTATGACTCTGCTGATAAATTGATTTCGAAATACGTTTACACCACCGATAAAAATGGCAATGTGACGGATCAACTGGAGTTTAATCAGAACGAGGAATTGGAAGTTAGTCACTCGTCAAAATACAACTCCTCTTCACTTGAAACCGAGCATATAACCTGCTTCTATGAAAATGGGAATAGAATGTTTACCAAGCAAACCTTTGCATATAATTCAAGTGGAAAGATAACAGAATCAATACTTTTCGACGATGAAAGAAATATTCTTAGTCAGTGGGTTTATTCCTACAATGAGCAAGGAAGTTTGGTTTCAGAAGAGGTTTTTGATTCAGACAAAAAACTAACAGAAAAACGCACTTATACATACGAATATGATAGTGTTGGCAATTGGACAACTCGCATATCATATAATGCCATTACTAGTGATGCTCAAGTTATTACAGTGCGAAAAATCGAATACTTCAATTAGAGAAAATGAATGCGATGAACGAAAAACAACTTCAATACATTTGGCAACAAAGGTTGTTTGACAACTCTAATCTCTTTACAACAAAAGGAGAGAGAGTGGAAATAATTGATGTTGGCTTGCTCAACAACGATGCGGGCGCAGATATGTTCAACGCAAAAATTCGTATAGGGACAACTCTTTGGGCTATTGTTTCTCACTTTTCGTCGCTGAATTTTGAAATCACTTCAGCATACGATTCTCAGGCCATTATTCAACTTAAACAACATTACTGCGATAGAAAAGATTGTTTGCGATGCCGTTTTGCTTACGAAATTTTTAGTAAGAATAATTAAACTTTGAAGAACGAAAAAAATGAAAGCGTTAATTTTTGCAGCAGGACTTGGAACTCGCTTAAAACCCTTAACCGACACGATGCCCAAAGCTTTAGTTCCAATAAATGGAAAGCCACTATTGGAGCATCAAATTTTGAAAATGAAAAAAATGGGATTTGATCATTTGGTGATAAATGTTCATCATTTTGCCGATCAAATCATTGATTTTTTGTCAAAAAACAACAATTTTGGATTAAAAATTGACATTTCTAATGAACGAAATTTGTTACTTGAAACAGGCGGAGGAGTAAAAAAAGCAGTTTCTTTTTTTACTGACGAAAAACCATTTTTAATTCACAATGTTGACATACTTTCAAACATTGATTTGCAAAGTTTTTATACCGAAAATGCTTCAAAATCATTAATCTCTTTGTTGGTAAACCAACGAAAGACATCGCGTTATTTACTTTTCAATGAAGAAAAAAGATTGGTTGGTTGGACAAACGTGCAAACTGGGGAAGTAAAGTCGCCTTTCGCCAATTTAAACGTTGACCAATGTAAAAAATATGCATTTTCCGGCATCCAGATTTTTTCCCCTAAAGTTTTTCCTTTAATGAATACTTTTGGCGATAGGTTCTCAATCGTTGATTTTTACCTTTCCGTGGCCGATAAGATAGAAATCAGAGCCGTAGTGGATGAAAAAATGCAAATTCTTGATGTTGGGAAAGTAGATTCATTAAAGTCGGCTGAAAAATTTTTAACAAATCTGTGACAAATTGTCATTTTAGAGAAAAATAAAACGAGAAGCTGATTTTGGCACAAAAAATGATAAGAAACGAGAGGAAAATAATTTTTTAATTTTAATATAATAGAAAGAATATGAACATTAAACCATTGGCAGACCGCGTATTAATAAGTCCTGCGGCTGCAGAAGAAAAAACCATCGGTGGAATCATTATTCCTGATTCTGCAAAAGAAAAACCTCTAAAAGGAAAAGTTGTTGCTGTTGGTAATGGCACAAAAGATGAGGAAATGATTCTCAAAACAGGCGATGAAGTTCTTTATGGCAAGTATGCAGGAACAGAACTTGAAATCGATAACGAAAAGTATTTAATTATGCGTCAAAGTGACGTTTTGGCAGTTGTAGGATAGTAAAAAAAATAAAACGTATGGCAAAAGAAATTTTATTTAATATTGATGCTCGCGACCAATTAAAAAAAGGCGTAGATGAGTTGGCAAATGCTGTAAAAGTAACACTCGGTCCTAAAGGTCGCAATGTGATTATTGAAAAGAAATTTGGTGCTCCTCACATCACTAAAGACGGTGTAACCGTAGCAAAAGAAATTGGACTTGAAGATGCTACACAAAATTTAGGAGCTCAATTAGTAAAAGAAGTTGCTAGCAAAACAGGCGATCAGGCTGGAGATGGAACTACAACAGCTACAGTTTTGGCTCAAGCAATTGTTGGTGTTGGTCTAAAGAACGTTACAGCAGGTGCAAATCCAATGGATTTGAAACGAGGCATCGACAAAGCTGTTGCTAAAATTGTAGAAAGTATCAAATCTCAATCCGAAGTAGTTGGTGATGATTATGATAAAATTGAACAAGTTGCTACTATCTCAGCAAACAACGATCCCGTTATCGGAAAACTTATTGCTGATGCAATGCGTAAGGTTTCAAAAGATGGTGTAATTACAATCGAAGAAGCAAAAGGAACAGATACAACTATTGAGGTTGTAGAAGGAATGCAGTTCGATCGCGGTTATATTTCTCCTTATTTTGTAACAAATACAGAAAAAATGGAAGTAGAGATGGATAAACCATACGTTTTGGTTTACGACAAAAAAATCTCTAACCTCAAAGAACTTTTACCGATTCTTGAACCTGCTGTTCAAAGCGGACGTCCTTTACTTATCATCGCTGAAGATGTTGATTCTGAAGCTCTTACAACATTAGTTGTAAACCGTTTGCGTGCACAACTTAAAATTTGTGCAGTAAAAGCTCCCGGTTTTGGCGACCGTCGTAAAGAAATGTTGGAAGACATTGCCGTATTGACAGGAGGAGTTGTTATTTCGGAAGAAAAAGGAATTAAGCTTGAAAGTGCAACAATTGAGATGTTGGGAACAGCAGAAAAAATCACAGTAAATAAAGACAATACCATTATAGTAAATGGTGCTGGAGAAAAGGATGCTATTTCTGCTCGTGTTGGTCAAATCAAGTCACAAATTGCTTCAACAACAAGCGACTACGATCGTGAAAAACTTCAAGAACGTTTAGCAAAATTGGCGGGAGGTGTTGCAGTACTTTACGTTGGTGCAGCTTCTGAAGTTGAAATGAAAGAAAAGAAAGACCGTGTTGATGATGCTCTTAGTGCAACTCGTGCAGCTATCGAAGAAGGTATTGTTCCTGGTGGTGGTGTAACGTATGTTCGTGCTCAAGCAACTCTTGAAGGTTTCAAAGGCGAAAACGAAGATGAACAAATCGGTGTAGAAATTGTAAAACGTGCTATTGAAGAACCTCTCCGTCAGATTGTTACCAATGCAGGAAAAGAAGGCGCTGTCGTGGTTCAAAAAGTACGTGAAGGCAAAGATGACTTTGGTTATAATGCTCGTCTTGACAAATACGAGAACTTGAAAGTTGCAGGGATTGTTGATCCTGCAAAAGTAACTCGTGTTGCTTTGGAAAATGCAGCTTCAATAGCAGGAATGTTCTTGACTACCGAACGTGTTCTTGTTGAGAAAAAAGAAGAGAACCCTGCTCCAATGCCTCCAATGGGTGGCGGAATGGGCGGTATGATGTAATAACACTCATTAAAAAATAAGAAAGTCCACTATAATAGTGGACTTTTTTTGAACAATTTACTAAAGATTCTTTACAAGAAAAGAGGAAGCATGCTTCCTCTTTTTTAACAAGACAATTAAAAACCTCCTTATTTCTCCAAATAAGCAACAACGTCTCCTTTTTCTACCAAGTCTCCTTGTTGTTTTTCTATAGAAACAATTTTACCAGCAAAATTAGTTTTTATCTCTTCAATTCCATTTGGAGTTTCTAAATAAGCTACAACATCGCCTTCTGCAAAAGAGGTTCCGTGAGCAGGAGGAATGGAATGGTCGTTGTAGTCAAGTTCCCAAATAAGACGACCTTTGGATGTAGATTCTACTCTCTCGGCATTTGGATATTTTGTTGCACGCAAATCGGGCATTTTTACCTCAACACCAGCGGATTTGAATTTTGCTTCCATTTTTTGTTGAAGTTCTCGGTTAAAGTTCTTTTTAGCTTCTCCCGATTTATATTCACGATATTGTTTTTCGTGCATAGCAAACTCAAACAACTCTTCATCGTCCTGACCACGATCCCAACCAAGTTCTTCCATTTCTTTGATGAACTTTGGCAATACGTTTGGATAATTATCTTGCGGATCTCCTTCAAAGAATTCCAAGTTTTTAGATTTTGCCAAATCAATAATTTCTTGGTCTAACTTGCCTGGCAAACGACCCGCTTTACCTAGAATCATATTCCAAGTATTTTCATCAATCATAGAATAACGCTCTTGTCCTCTACTCATTGCAAAAATGTTCATCAAGGCAACATTTTTTACATACTGACTAAATGGTGTAACCAAAGGTGGATTTCCCAATTTTGGCCAAATATATTTTACCTCGTCAAAGAGTTGAACAAGAAGTTCGTCTTCTGTCAATTCTGCTTTTCCTTGAGCCTTAAGATTTGTATTGATTGCAGCGTGAACACCTTTCAAGTCCGCCATAAGAGAACCCATCATTCCTCCTGGGAGTCCACAACCGATAAGCAACGAAGTCATAAAACGATTACGAGGATCGATGAAATAACCCAAAAAGTCGTCAATATAACTTTGAGTCAAACGACGAGCTTCCATGTAGGCTTTCATATTGATTTCAGGAACAAGGAATCCTGCATCTTTTAACATTGCCTGAATGGTTATTACATCAGGATGAACCATTCCCCAAGAGAGAGGTTCCATTGCTACGTCGAGAATATCAACACCCGCTTTCGCAATTTCTAGCATTGTTGCTACAGAAAAACCTGGTCCAGAGTGTCCGTGATACTGAATAGTGATATCAGGATGACTTAATTTGATTGCTTTTACAATTTTTGCCAACGTTTCAGGACGGCCAATTCCCGCCATATCCTTCAAACAAATTTCTTGAGCTCCTTCTGCAATCAACTGCTCTGCCATATTGATATAATATTCTGCAGTATGCACTTCAGAATGAGTAATACACATTGTTGCCTGAGCAATCATTCCAGCGGCTTTTGCATAACGAATTGATGGAGCAATGTTACGCACGTCGTTCAAACCGTCAAAAATGCGTGTGATGTCCGTTCCTTGTGCTTTTTTAACCTTATACATCAACTCTCTCACATCAGCAGGAACAGGATTCATACGTAAACCATTCAATCCGCGATCGAGCATGTGAGTTTGAATACCAGCTTCGTTGAAAGGTTTTGTAAATGTACGAACAGCTTGATTTGGATTTTCCCCATAAAGCAAATTAACTTGCTCACTTGCACCACCATTGGTTTCTACACGAGCAAAACAACCCATATCAATAATCACAGGAGCAATTTCTGCTAACTGATCCTTACGTGGCACGTATTTCCCTGAGGATTGCCACATGTCACGATACAAAAGACTAAATTTTATTTCTCGTTTCATTTTTCAATATCGTTTTCTTGTTCTTCTTCAAAATCTACTATTCCGTTTTCTATCAACAAATTGTACCAAACAATAACTTTTTTGATGTCGGACGGATAAACTCTATCAACCTCAAAAGTTGGCAACACATCGAAAAACCATTTCTGTAATTCTTCAGAAGAAGAAGTTTTGGGGTTAATTGCCAATTTTTGAGCATCATTTTTTTCTTTAATTGAAGAAAAAACATTACGCAAAGGCATTTCTCCATCTTCTGTATAAATAGCTATATCTCCCAAAGAAATCATCTTTTTTTCTAGGGGAATAGAAGTACGCTTTTTGTCAGAAAGTCCTTCGACAATAATACAATTTCTATTTCGGGAAATAATTTTGTACAATCCCGACATTCCATGAATAGATAAAATATTTGCAATCATAATTTTTTACAAAAAATAAACCACAAAGTTACAACTTTGCTTTTTCCTAAAAAAGTAAATTAAACTCTTTTAACTAAATCAAAAACATACCCGAATCGGCAGCTTCTTTCCTCATACTTTCTGGCCAAATACTTGCCTGAATCTCTCCAATATGCGCTTTTCGCAAGAAGAACATACATACACGAGATTGACCTATTCCTCCTCCAATACTTTGAGGCAATTCTCCATTCAAAAGCTTTTTGTGGAACATCAACTCTTTTTTCTCTTCTTTGTTTGTTAGTTGCAACTGACGCAATAATGCTTCCTTGTTTACTCTGATTCCCATTGAAGACATTTCTACAGCACAATCCAACAATGGATTCCAAATAAGGATATCACCATTTAATCCATTCAAACCATTCCCACCCATAGATGTCCAATCATCGTAATCTGGAGCGCGCAAATCGTGTTGTGTCCCGTCTGCTAGTGTAGTTCCTATTCCCATTATAAATACTGCACCATATTCTTTTGTAATTTCTCGTTCGCGATCTTTTGGCGAAAGTTGAGGATATTTCTGCCGTAGTTCTTCTGCATGAATAAAGTGAATCTCAGGAGGAAGAATTGGTTTGATTTGAGGAAACATTTCGTAAACCATATATTCGCAGCGCAACATCACAGCATAGATTCTTTTAACTATGTTTTTCAAATAATCGATATTTCGATCTTTTTCGTTTATGGTTTGTTCCCAGTCCCACTGATCCACATAAAGCGAATGAAGATTCCCTAAGTTTTCTTCATCTGCACGAATGGCATTCATATCTGTATACAATCCATAACCCTCCTCTATTTTGTACTCTGCCAACATCACCCGTTTCCATTTTGCCAAAGAATGAACAACCTCAGCTTCGGCATCTCCTAAATCTTTTACTGGAAAAGTTACAGCACGCTCTATCCCACTCAGTTCGTCGTTCAGTCCAGTTCCTTTTAACACAAAAAGAGGAGCCGTAACACGTCTCAAGCGCAATTCTGCTGACAAGTTCAGTTGGAAAAAGTCCTTTAACTGCTTTATTCCAAATTCCGTTTGTCTCAAATCAAGTAACGAATGATATCCTCTGGGTTTTATTAAATAACTCATAATTTCTTCTAAAAATCGCGCAAAGATAGCATTTTTTTGCTTTTAAGACAAAAAAACAGACATTTTGATACGTTTTTAAGAAAATGATTTGACAAATTGACAAATACAAAAAGTAGAGAAAAAAAAATATCGCATCACTTTTTTATTGAGAAAACTCCTATTAAATAGGATTTGAGCTGTCAGTAATCTTTGTAATCTGCCATAAAAGGCAGCGCGCCATTAAAAACCAACTTTACTCGTTTTTAAATTTTTCGTTGAGTTTTCCAATCTCTTAAAGCAACGCGACTTTTTTCTTTTGCACAAAATTAGGGATTTTTCTCA
>JAGCAG010000050.1 GCA_017652785.1 Paludibacteraceae bacterium
CACAATAAGCCGAACACAACTATCTTCTCCTAACGCCGATGAATTGAGCGACAAATGGTAATTTTTTGCTTCGCCCCATTTCACCGAAGTATAAAAATCATAATACGCAGCACGTTGTTTATCAATCTTTTTTATCCACTCTTTGGCCTCTTTTTCCGAGCAATTAAAATAGGAAACAATACGCTTCACTCGGCTGTCTTCGGTAGCAGAAATAAAAACGTTAAATGGATTTTTATCTCTTAGAACATAATTGGCACAACGACCAACAAAAACACAGCCTAAAGGACTTTCTTCCACAATAGTACGAATGGTATCTGACTGAAATTGAAAAATTGTGTCGTTGGAAAAACCAGGAACAATAGGTGCTGAGGCATCTCCAAGAAAAGGGAAACGGAATCCAAACAAACCAACGCCAAGATCGTGACGCGCTCTCTCGTCGGCTCGCTCAAAACATTCTTGAGTAAGACCACTTTTTTTAGCTGCTTCGCTCAAAAGTTCTTTGTCATAAAAAGGCAAACCCAACTCTTCGGCAACTAATTTCCCAATTTTTCGACCTCCACTACCGAGTTCTCTTCCTATTGTAATAATCATAAAAATTGTTGTTAATATAATACTACTTCTCTAACTTCTTTTCTGTATATGAATATGGCAAATCATCAATTTCAACTCCACGTTTTTTGTTCGGAGTGTTTGACATTTTCAAATCAAATTTTCCACCAGAAACAATTTGCTTGTGCGTTAAATAGTTGTGTTCAAACGTCTTTCCGTTAAGCAAAACATGTTTAATATATACGTTTTCCAAAGAGTTGTTTGAGGCGTTAATTTCAAACGTTTTTCCACTCGGCAACGTCAGAGTTGCTTTTTGAAACAGTGGACTTCCTAAAACGTATTCTGCCGTACCCGGACAAACAGGATAAAAACCCAATGCACTGAAAACGTACCATGCCGAAGTTTGGCCATTATCTTCGTCACCACAATAGCCATCAGGCGTTGCCGAATACAAACGACACATAACCTCACGAATACGTTGTTGCGCTTTCCAAGGTTGTTTCAAATAACTGTATAAATAAATTGCATGCTGAACAGGTTGATTTCCATGAGCATATTGCCCCATATTGAGAGCAACCATTTCTGCAATTTCGTGAATAACAAAACCATAAGTCCCATAATTGAACGTATTTGGAGCGCTGAACATGGAATCAAGTCGCTGAGACATAACCTCATATCCACCCATCAACTGAGCCAATCCTTCAACATCGTGAAAAACACTCCATGTGTAATGCCACGAGCAACCTTCGGTGAAAGGTCCGCCCCACTCCGTAGCTTCAAAGGGTTCAATCCACTCTCCTCGCTTATTTTTAGCACGCATAAAACCAATTTGAGGGTCAAAAAGGTTTCTGTAGTTTTGCGCTTTTTGAAAATATTCTTCCGCAATCTTTTCTTCTCCAATACTTTTTGCAAACGTCGCCAAACACCAATCGGCATAAGCATACTCAAGTGTCTTGGCAGAAGATTCAAAATAATCAGGATAGGGCACATAACCCAACATATGATAAGCTTCATAACCATTACGACCGACAGAAGCCACAGGACCTTGCGCTTGAGTTTGATTGAGCATTGCTTCCAATGCTCTTTTGGCATCTATATTTCTAAAACCTTTCTGCCAAGCATCTGTTATCAACGATAGCGAATTGTTGCCTATCATACAATTCCGATGTCCTGGGCTTGCCCATTCGGGCAGAAAACCGCTTTCATTATAAACATTAATCAACGACTGCAAAACTCCTTCCGTTATTTCCGGATAAAGCATTGTAAACAAAGGATGTACAGAACGAAATGTATCCCAAAAGCCATTATCGGTGTACATCACACCTTTATGAACTTTTCCATCGTAAGGACTATAATAAATCGGCTGGTTCTGTTCGTCGTACTCAAAAAATTTACGAGGGAAAAGTAATGCTCGATAGAGACAAGAATAAAATGTGGGAAGAGTATTCGGGAAAACTTCTCCCTCAACACGAATGCGACCTAGTTTTTCGTTCCATTCTTTTTTAGATTCTGACATAACATCACAAAAAGAACGATTCCGAACCTCTCGGTCAAAATTTATCCATGCTTGTTTTTCGTTCACAAACGAAGATGCTACACGAATTACCAACGAATCCTCTGGATTCAAATCAAATTCTGCGTATGCTTGCACTGCAAAATGCTCTGCTTTTGTCGATTTGGGCTCTATCGAGTCGTTAGTTTTTGTTCCAAAATCAACAATAACATGATCAAATTCCACTACAAAATAATTGGCAAAATTGTCAGGGACTCCTCCACTATTGCTTTTGGTATAACCTGAAATTCGATTCTCCAACGTATCTATCGCTACCGCACAACCCTGATTATAAGCATCGAGCACAACATACTGACGACTTCCTTTCGCAAATTTTATCACAAAAATTGCCCCTCGCTCAGTTGCTGTCATTTTCACATTCGTTCCGTCTTCAAACTGAACTTGATAAAAATAAGGTTTTGCTATTTCATCTTCATGCAAAAAAGCACGACCTCGATAACGATGATCTACCTGTAAGTTGCCCGAAAGAGGCATGATAGAGAAAGTCCCATAATCGTTTATCCAAGGACTTGGTTGGTGAGTTTGGCGAAATCCTCGAATTTGGTTAGCAGAATAAGTATACATCCAACCACTTCCATTTTCACCCGTTTGTGGCGACCAAAAATTCATTCCCCAAGGCATTGCCACTGCTGGATACGTATTTCCTCGAGAAAAATCAAAAGCAGAATGCGTCCCCATCAACGCATTAACACTATCAACAGGAGAAAACGAAAAACCATTGACAGCAATAAAAGCAAAAAAAAGAGGAACAAAAAACTTCTTCATAACATGCTAAAGATCTGGCAAACTCATTCCATTTATTTTTCTATACAAATCAAGAGCATAAACATCCGTTGTTCCTGAAACAAAATCCAACACCGCTTGTATTTTTTCGTAAACAGACTCCGAGTAAATGTTATATTGTTGAGGAATTCTATTCAAAATTTGTTTTGAATAAGCTTTTTCTGGACTCAAAACCGCATCAATAACAGTCTCCAACAACTCTTTAATAATCTTAAAACCTGCCAATTCTACATCTAAAACCACTTGAGAGGTATAAACCCTTTTAAATGCGATACTTGATGTATTCTTGTAAACCAAAGCTAAATCCTCTTCGATATTATCAATTAGTGATTTCTCAAATTCACCTGACAAAATTTTTTCTTCGTTTTCAACAAAAACTTTTGCACAAGCATCTATCAAAGTCCCTATTACCGACGAACGCAGGTATGCAACTTGTTCATTCAAATCCGTCACCAAAGAAAACACCTCATTTGCTCGCTTCCGACGTTCCATTGACAAAAAACTCAACATAATTTGCTTCGTTTCTTCAAACGAAAGAAGCCTCAATTTGAATGCATCTTCGATATCCATTATTTGATAACAAATATCGTCAGCCGCTTCAACTAAATACACCAACGGGTGACGGGCATAACGATTCAAATTTTTCGGATCTTTTATCAATCCTAATTCATCAGCAAGAATTTCAAAAGACTCCTTTTCCGACTGAAAAAAACCAAACTTCGATTTCTTTTTATCTACAAATCTTGATTCATAAGGATATTTGACAATAGAAGCCAACGTACTATAAGTCAAAACAAAGCCACCTTTTCTTCGGCCATTAAACTGAGTTGTAAGCAAACGAAAAGCATTAGCATTACCTTCGAAATTTACAAAATCACACCACTGACTTTCGGTGAGTTGCGATTTTATTTTATCCGTATCTCCTTCCGAAAAAAAAGTAGCAATAGCTTTCTCGCCAGAGTGTCCAAATGGAGGATTTCCTAAATCGTGAGCTAAACAAGCCGCAGCCACAATCGACCCTATTTCGGAGAGATACGGACTCAATTTACCATATTTTTCTTCTAACACAGAAGAAACGGCAAAACCCAACGATCGTCCAACACAAGCCACTTCTAGGCTATGTGTCAGACGATTGTGAACAAAAACACTTCCCGGCAAGGGAAAAACTTGTGTTTTATTTTGTAAGCGACGAAAAGCAGGAGAAAAAATCAGCCTATCATAATCGCGCTGAAATTCTGTTCGACCATCATGTTTTTCATCATGATAACGCTCCATTCCGAAGCGTTTAGTGGTCAAGAGACGTTGCCAATCCATTATCTAATTGTCGCAAAATTTTTATTTCTTTGCTTTGGATTTCAACTTATTTTCAAGTGCTTTAATCTCTTTTTCTTGATTATTGATTGTTTCCAACAAAGAGTTAAGTTCTTCGTTTTCTATCGTTGTTGGATACTGAGCTTCTACCCTTGCAATAAAATCGCTTAACACGTTCATATAATTCATAAACGCATCGTATGGAGATTCGTAAGGACTTTCATGAGCAACTTTTCCGTTCGTAAAATGTTTTGTACACATGTAGTAGAAATGGTCACTCGCTTGCAAACAAAGCCAATCGTGTTTCAACAAACGATCCGAACAAAGATGTACCCTTTCCGATAATTCATAAAGTTTGTTCAAAGCTTCATTTTGCAAATCGTTTCCTCTCCAAGCACTCATATCTTTTTCTTCGTCCGCCCACGACATTGGATAAGGAACTGACAATTGAGGAGCAGTAACTTTTTTCGACAAAGTTTCAGAAGGAAGAGAAAATGCAATATCTTTTTCTAAAGCAAAAATTGGCAATGCTTTAAAGAATTCAAAAATTCCACTTTCCTTGCTATTGAATTTTCCCAAAGTTTCATATCCAACAAAAACGTTGAACACGTCTTCTTGTTCTGGAGCTGTTGCAATCCAATTCATAAACTTATCTGCGGTAAGCGGATATTCTTCCCATTGCCAATTAGAGAAACGATAATTCAAATCGTCGCTCAACTTGCCATTTCTTACCATCAATTTAAGTTTTCCAGACTGGTAGAGCATATTCGGCGATTTCCAACCCAAAATATGTTTTGCTCCTTCAACAATCATCGATTTATAACCCATTTTTGATACTTGATAAGCAATTTCATCAGAATAAATCATTTCAGTATTGAAGAAAACAGAAGGTGTTTTTCCGAAAAGTTCTTTTATTTTTTCAGATTGCAATTTTACCTGATTCTGAAACTCATTTTCATTGTAAACCGCCGCCAAAGAATTAGCATAAGGCATTGCCAAAAACTCCACACAACCAGTCTTTGCTAATTCTCGGAAGCTATCAATCACTTCAGGTGCATATTGTTCAAATTGCTCCAAAGCCAAACCTGAAATTGCAAAACTCACCTTAAATTTCTTATTTGAGTTTTGAATCATTTCAAGCAAAGTTTTGTTGGCTTCTAAATAACTGGTTTCCGACAAATATTGCGTATTACTTTCATTCGCAAAGTCATCATAATAGTAATGATCATTGCCAATTTCAAAAAAACGATAACGTTTCAAACGATATGGTTGATGAATTTTGAAACAAAAACAAAGTGTTTTCATATTTTTATAGATTTAGTACTTTATTATAAATATCTCTTACTTTTTGTCCAGCATATTCCCATTTAATATTGTTCACTTCCGCAATACCTTGCTCACGTAACATTTTGTACATTGCTGGATATTTTACAATTGCATAAATAGCATCTGCCATTGCATCTATATCCCAATAATCTGTTTTTATCGCATTAGTAAGAATTTCAGCGCAACCCGATTGTTTGGAAATAATAGAAGGTGCTCCAACCTGCATTGCCTCCAATGGAGAAATACCAAATGGTTCGGAAACTGATGGCATCATATAAACATCACTTTCGGCCAACATCTCATGAACTTGACGTCCTTTTAAGAATCCTGTAAAGTGGAATTTGTCTGCAATACCACTTTTGGCTGCAAGATGTATCATCTGATTCATCATATCTCCACTTCCTGCCATCACAAAACGAACATCTTTTGTTTTTTGCAACACTCTTCTTGCCGCTTCGACGAAATACTCAGGCCCTTTCTGCATTGTGATTCTTCCTAAGAATGTAACAACCTTATCTTTTCGAGGAGTTTTCTTAAACTGCTCCACATTTGGCAAAGGATCAACCGCATTATGCACCGTTGTTACTTTATTAGGATTTTGATGATATTTTTCAATCACCGTTTGACGAGTCAAATTACTTACAGTAATAATGTGATCCGCCGCATCCATACCTGCCTTTTCTATTCGATAAACATCAGGATTCACATTTCCCCTACTGCGGTCGAAATCAGTCGCATGAACGTGAATCACCAATGGTTTATTCATAATACTCTTTGCAAATATTCCTGCAGGATAAGTCAACCAATCATGAGAATGGATAATATCAAAATCCATTGTATGAGCAATAACACTTGCTACAGCCTCATAATTAGAAATTTCTTCCAACAAGTTGTCAGGATAACGTCCTGAAAAACTAATGCAACCCAAATGATTTGTCCCTATTCTTCGAAAATCGTAACGAATACCATTATCACGGAAATTATAATACTCCTCTGGAGAAAGTTGACCACCAAGATGCCATTTTACATCATCATAATTCACATCTCGCCACACAACAGGAACATTGCAAGCTCCTATTATCTTCAAAAAGCTTTGATCCTCATCTCCATATGTTTTAGGAAGAACAAAAGTGATATCCAAATCTTCTTGAAACGACATTCCACGAGTCAATCCGTAACTCGCAGTACCCAATCCTCCAAGTATGTGGGGAGGAAATTCCCAACCTAACATTAATGCTTTCATAGCCCTTTTTGTTTTTCTTCCAATAATTTCAATGTACGAATAGTTTCTGCCACCGTCATAGCATACGACATTGCTCCGTGCCCTTTGAAAGGAGGATTTCCGTCATATATCTCAGACAAAGTACCAATACTCAACTCACTTAACTCACTTTCAAAACCCGCCAACATTCTTTCCAAGAAAGAAACTCCACTTAAATTATATATCCTCAAATAAGCTTCTGCAAAAGCTCCTACCGTCCAAGCCCAAATAGGTCCATTATGATAGTTTCTATCACGTTCCAATTGCCCTCCAATATATTCTGGGCGATAGAACGGACTTTTCGGGCTCAAACTTCTCAAACCTTTTGGAGTAAGAAGCTCACGCGTAACAATATCAAGCACCGATTTCTGTTGTTTTTTATCCAAAGGAGAATACGGCAATGAAACCGCAAAAATCATATTAGGACGAACTTCTCTATTTTGATAATATCCATCAACATAATCGAAAAGATAAATACCATTCCAGAATACGTTCACAAATGATTGCCTTGTTTGCTCTGCTTGATAATTGAGCATTTCGCCTTGGTTTTCATTACCCATTTGCTTTTGAATTTCAGAAACAAACTTCAAAGCATTATACCACAAAGCATTAATCTCAACAACATAACCCGTACGCGGAGTGATAGGATATCCATTTTCCATTGCATTCATCCACGTTGCAGGTTTTTTAGTTCCATCAGTAAAAAGCAACCCATTATCATGCAAAAACAAATTAACATGTTTTTGACCACGAATAAAGGCGATTATCTTAACCAGCACATTCCCATACCTTTCTGCAGCTTGTTGCAAAGATGTAAATTGTGCATATTGTTGCACTGCCCAAATATACCAAAGCAAAACATCTGGCGTACTTACTTCTTTCAACTTTGTACTTTTAGGTTTTCCGTCGATAAAATCATGCACAGCTTGAGTACCTCGTTCCATAATTTTCTCAAACATACCGACCTCTCCGATAGCCAAAGTTGCTCCAGGCAGAGCAATAAACTCATCTCTCGCACGAAACTTAAACCAAGGATATCCTGCAAGCAAGTAATAACCATCTTCTTTCTGATTATAGAATTGACGAACCGCTGCAAACAAACAATTATAAAAATCACTTCTCGGAGTACGACTTGCTTTTTCTGCCTCAAACATTTTTTTTAGTTTAGCAGTTTTTATCTCTCCAACACCCGCAGAAAAAACAATTGTTTCCCCTTTTTTGATCGGCAATTCAAAATATCCAGGAACGTACAAATCTTCACTAAATTCGTAACCTCTTTCCCATTCTTTGTAATACTCTATTCCTTTGTACCAATCGGGAGTAGAAACAAATTGCACTTTCTTACTAAACTGCATTGCGAGAGAAGGATAACCTTCGTACAGACAACAAGAAATTCCGTTTTCCACCTCATCATATTGTTGATTCAGCTCTTGGTTCTGATGTGTAAGCGAATTTACATTTCGGAATGCCAAGAAGGGTTTAAAACGGAGCGTTGTTGGCGAATGTGCTTCTAAAAGCGTATAACGAATAAGCACTCGCTTTTCTCCTGCCACCAAAATACGTTCTTTTTGCAAAACAACTCCACCGACACGATAAATAGTACGAATTTCCGAATCCATATGAAACTCACGAATATACTTATGCCCTTTTGGGGAATAGTAATCACCTTGATATTTGTGAATTCCAAGATTAAATTCTGCTCCGTGCTGGATAACGGTTTCATCAAAAGTGGAGAGCAAAACATGATTATCCGCATCTAATTCAGGAACAGGCACAACCAACAAACCATGATACTTTCTTGTGTTACAATCAATTATTGTTGAACTAGAATATGCCCCAGCATTGTTAGAACGCAACGTTTCTTTGGTCAACGACTTTTCTAAATTGGTCAGCAGACTTTTGTCAAACTTTAAATAACTCATCTTGTATTGTAATTTCTTTCAAAGGTATGTAGATATATTCAATTAAACAAATATTACTTCAGGTTTTATTTTTACTTTAAATTTTTCAAAAACTGATTGCTGAATTTTTTCAGCCAAACAAGCGACATCTTCACCAGAAGATCCTCCAAAATTCACCAAAACCAATGGCTGTTTTTCATAAACACCCACATTCCCTATCCGTTTTCCTTTCCAACCACATTGGTCAATAAGCCAAGCAGAAGATAACTTTACGTTTTTTTCCGACAACGAATAAAAAGGCATTGTTGGATATGTTTTTTGCAACTCTATAGCAACCTTTTTTTCCACAACAGGATTCATAAAAAAACTCCATGCACTACCAAGTACTTCAGGAAGAGGCAGTTTTTTATTTCTTATCTCAATTATAGTATCGCGCACAACTTTCAACGAACATTCACCAGTTTTCTCAACTTCATCTTTCAAAAACTGATAATTCAGATTAAAAACAGGTTTTTTTCGCAACCTAAAAGTTACCGAAACAACAACAAACTTATCTTTTAACTCATGATTAAAAACACTATCGCGGTATCCAAATCGACAATCAGAATTTGATAAAACACAAACAGAAGAATCCTCTATTTTTACGACCTCTACACTATGTATCAAATCTTTAGCTTCCACACCATAAGCACCTATATTTTGAACAGGCGAAGCACCCACCTCTCCAGGAATCAAAGAGAGATTTTCTGCACCTCCCCAACCCTTTTCTACACAATGTAGCACAAAATCATCCCAAACAACTCCAGAACCTACCCGAACAAAAACAAAATCTTCGTTTTCCGTTTCTATCTGAATAGTTTTCAATTGAGAATGCAAAATAACTCCTTCAAAATCGGACAAAAACAATAAATTACTCCCTCCACCAATCGGCAATAATTTATTCTTCTTAGCAACTTCACTTTGCAAAAAATTCTGCAATTTTTCTTTTGTTTCATACTCAAAAAAATATCGAGCAGAAACGTCTATCCCAAATGTATTATTACGAAGTAGTGAATAATTTTCTCGCAACATTTTAACTTCCAAAAACCAATACTCTTGCAAATATACAAATTTGAAAAGAGAAGACCGACAAATCTCCTTATAAAAGATATCTTTAACTTTGCTTTTAAGTTAATATTTTTATCAATACTTTATCATCACAGCAAATTATAGTAACTTTGTCTATAAAAATTTATGAAGAAAAAAAAATCATCTGTCTATTATGCCTTCTTGGACTGATAATAGGAAATGGAACCTATTGGGTGTTTTCCGATGTGCAACAAAGATGTTATCAGAAAGTAAAAAAGGCAAATTATGCTCCTAATGCACTTAATTTATACGAAAAATGTAGTATATATTCTATGAATTTGGCTATATGTTTATTTGGATTCCCTATATCTCCAGAAGCAACTAAACAGCAGATATATACATTATTTCCCACCAATGGTATTCAAGAATGGTATTCAACAGCATTATTTAAAAATAAAAAAATTCAAGATTTAATGAAAGAATATCCAAAAGCAACAAGTAATAATCCAGTGTATATTGCTTGGAAAGTTGGTTATAATGATTTCGGATTGTATTCTCCATATAATTTTGAAAATATGCGAGCATCCTTAACATGTAATGGGTGCTATCTTTACAAAGAAAAAGACAAATGGATAATAACTCCTAAAGAACATAAGTTTATATATCCCAATTTGCATTTTCCTACTTATATTGGACCATTTAAAGTTCATGAAGGACTAATTTATTATTTGCAAAAGACGGGCTGGCTTTTTGTTCCAAGATATAAATGGATATTAGATTAAAAGTATAAAGAACTTACAACCTCAGAATCTAACCTCTTACAACTTTGTATGAAACGATTTTTCAAAACACTTACGCTTACCGCACTCATTATCTTGTGTATCGGATTTCTTACTCCACAGAACCTAAAAATGCCTGTTGTAGGGGCAGGCCCAAATAGTTACAACCATAAGACCTTTTGGTACGTAGGATGGGGAACATCCATCGTGCATAAAGGTGTTGATGTGTTTGCTCGTAAAGGAACAAGCGTCCATTCTGCTACATGGGGAATTGTGCTTCTCGCTACAGAGTATGGCAAAGGCGGAAAGTTTGTTGTAATACTTGGTCC
>JAGCAG010000051.1 GCA_017652785.1 Paludibacteraceae bacterium
AAGCGAAGTCATTGTCATATCAATGAGCAACACCTCAAACGTAAACATTACGCCAGCAATTGGAGCTTTGAAAATGCCACCAATGGCACCAGCCGCACCACAACCAACAAGAAGCATCAACGTCTTTTGGTCCATTTTGAAGAACTTGCCCAAGTTCGACCCAATAGCTGAGCCCGTCAAAACAATAGGTGCTTCGGCTCCAACCGAACCTCCAAAACCGATAGTAATAGAACTAGCAACGATTGATGACCACGTATTGTGTAATTTGATAATGGCCTTGTGTTGCGAAATGGCATACAAGATTTTGGTCACCCCATGACTAATATCGTCTTTCACCACAAAGTGAACAAACAGACTTGCCAACGCAATCCCGATAAACGGATAAGCCAAATACCAATAATTGGCTTCTCCCTCTTTGAAAAACGATGTGAGAAGATTCTGAATCAAATGAATAGTTTCTTTGAGCACTACTGCTGCCAACGCTGCACCAATGCCCACAAAAAAACTGAGCAAAAGCACAAAATGCTTCTTTTGAATGTGGCGTTCGCGCCACCCAATCATTTTCAGATAAGCACCGTTGTTCATTAGACAGGAATGATTTTTTCTTTTTGTAAAACCGAACAAAGATAAATTTTATTTGAATACGGAGAATCTTTTTTCACTCAGATGTTTTCTTATTATCTAATTATCTGTATAGAGCCATCGGCATTGAGTTTTATGATATTCGACGGTTCTTTTTTCTCCTTATCAGTTTGGCGAAACTGAACTACATAGTCACAAGCAGTCTTAATTTCATCGGTCACCTCTTCGAAGAAAAGTGGTGTAGGTTGTCCGCTTATGTTTGCCGATGTAGATACAATAGGTTTTCTGAAGCGAGCACAAAGTTGATGAGAAAAACTCTCATTTGTAACACGAATGCCTACACTTTTATCTTCAGCAAGTAGGTTATGAGCCAAATTTTTGGCATTAGGATAGATAATTGTCAGAGGTTTATTGCTTACCTCTATTAAGTCCCAAGCAATGTCAGGCATTTCAGCAATGTAGTTTTGGATTCTCCCAGCGCAATCCACAAGCACAAGCATCGACTTTGCATCACTACGTTTTTTCAGTTGGTAAAGTTTTTCCACCGCTTTGGCGTTGGTAGCATCGCAACCAAGTCCCCAAACCGTATCAGTTGGGTAGAGAATTACGCCACCCTCTTGCAACACTTTCAAACAATTCGAAATATCACCTTTTAGCAACGAATTATTTTTTTGTTGCTCGTTTTCGCTCGGTTTCATCTAGAATAATTTTTCGCAAACGAATGGATTTTGGCGTAACTTCCACGTACTCGTCTTCTTTTATATACTCCAAAGCTTCTTCCAAACTGAATACAATGGGTGGAATGATTCGGGCTTTGTCGTCGGCACCCGAAGCACGCATATTAGTCAGTTTCTTCGACTTGGTAACGTTCACCACCAAATCGCCCTCTTTGGCATTTTCGCCAACTACCTGCCCTGCATAAACCTCTTCTTGAGGAAAAATAAAGAACTTTCCTCTATCCTGAAGCTTATCGATGGCATAGGCATATGCAGTGCCCGACTCCATGGCAATGATAGAACCATTTGTCCGGCGTTCAATTTCGCCCTTGTAAGGTTGATATTCGTAGAACCGATGAGCCATAACAGCTTCTCCTGCCGACGCAGTAAGCACATTGTTTCTCAAACCAATAATTCCACGAGATGGAATTAAGAAATTGAGCGTAACACGGTCGCCTTTTTTGTCCATTCCCGTCATCTCTCCTTTTCGATTGGCAATCATTTCAATGATTTTCCCAGAACATTCTTCGGGCAAGTTGATGGTCATTTGCTCTATTGGTTCGCACTTAACGCCATCGATCTCCTTTAAAATAACCTGAGGTTGTCCTACTTGAAGTTCGTAGCCCTCGCGACGCATGGTTTCAATCAAAACTGAAAGATGAAGCACACCACGTCCCGAAACACGCCAAACGTCAGAGGTTTCCGATTTTTCGACGCGAAGAGCCAAGTTTTTGTCCAATTCCTTCATTAATCGCTCATGAATATGACGGGATGTAATAAACTTACCTTCTTTCCCAAAAAATGGAGAGTCGTTGTTCGTAAACGTCATACTCATAGTCGGTTCGTCGATGGCTATCGGCTTCAGCGCTTCTTGCACATTGACGTCGGTAATAGTGTCGCCAATATCGAATTTATCAATACCCACTATAGCGCAAATATCACCTGAAGAAACCGACTCAACAGGTGTACGGCCAAGTCCGGTGAAAACGTTCAGACCTTTTATTTTTCCTTTTAGCACAGTGCCGTCTTGTTTTAGCAGAGCTACTTCCATATTGTTTTGGAACACCCCACGATGCACACGTCCAACAGCAATCCTTCCAACATAAGAAGAGTAGTCGAGCGAAGTAATCAGCATTTGTGCTGGACCAAGTATGGTTTCAGGATTGGGGATGTATTTTATAATTGCATCAAGCAAAGCACTAATGTTATTCGTAGGTGTTTTCCAATTGTCCGACATCCAATTTTGTTTTGCCGAACCATAAATCGTAGGAAAATCGAGTTGATCTTCTGTTGCATCGAGACTATACATCAAATCGAAAACTTCTTCCTGCACTTCATCAGGACGACAATTGGGTTTATCTACTTTATTGATTACTACAATAGGTTTCAACCCCAAACGAATGGCCTTTTCGAGCACAAAACGTGTTTGCGGCATCGGTCCTTCAAATGCATCCACCAAGAGCAACACTCCATCACACATGTTCAGCACACGTTCAACCTCACCACCAAAATCAGCATGTCCTGGAGTATCAATGATGTTAATTTTGTATCCTCCGTAATTAATTGAAACGTTTTTGGAAAGAATAGTGATTCCGCGTTCTCGTTCCAAATCGTTATTGTCCATTATAAATTCTCCAATAACTTCGTTATCTCTGAACAATTTTCCTGCTAATAGCATTTTGTCCACCAAGGTGGTTTTACCATGATCGACGTGTGCAATGATTGCTATATTTTTAATTTTTGTCATCTAAAAAACTTTTTCTCTAAAAAAGACCTAAAACATAGGCAATGCCAACACCAAGATAAGTGCCAATAGCATAACCTGCTAAACCGATTGCAATTCCACTGATAAGAACCTTTTTGTTGCTCATAGCACCCACAACAGGAGGTATAAATGGAGGCGAACAAAGCAACCCAACTAAAGAAACTGTAAATAAATCTCCATTAACTTTTGTCAAACGGCAGAAAAGTAGATGCAAAAGCACAGCACAAATCATTACCGTTAGCACAAAATACAATAGCGGGAGTGCTTTGAAATTAAGGCTATAAATATCAAACTGAGATGAAACAACAATACTAAATACAAGAATGAAAATCATTCCTAACTCAAAAGTTTTAGGCAAGTTTCTTACTTTTTTAAAAAACGAAGCACCAATTGAAAGCGTTGTGATTACCAAAATAATAATCAACTCGTTGAGTTTGCCCGTTATCAACAACGAAAGCCCTGCTGCAACAGCAAGGAAACAAAAAGAAAGCAAAAGGCCCAACATTGTACGGGGAAAAACTCTGCGATTAATCATATTTCCATAGTTCTCCACATCTCGCATTTCTACATCGCCTGTCAAAGAAGCTTGAGCAATCACCTGCTCGTCTTTGAAAGGGAGAATTTTTCTAAAAATTCTAAATCCTCCACCTACAATAAACATAATCAGTGGGAATGTCACCAACATCTCAAACGTATAAACAAACGTTATTACCGTAGGATCCACCTGCAAAGCACTCCCAAGTGCAAAAAAGTTCATGGTTCCGCCAGTGTAAATGCCCGTCATCATTCCAGCGATGTCTGATAATTTATCAATTTCTCTATTACGAAAAACAAAGAATGCCATCACCACAGCTATTACAATAGAAAGAAGTCCACCTACCAATGCAACAATCGTTTTTGGCAAGGACTTTGTCCAAAGTTTAAAATCACAACTAAATAGCATCAGTGGAATTGCGAGCGGAACCATAATGTTCATAATCCACGTTTGCACAGACTGCAAATTGGCTGTCAACTCTGGCGTCTCCATTTGCATAAATCCGCTTAACGACATAACAATTCCTACGGCATAAGCCATAATCACAGTCCCTACTTTTTGCATCAGTTTGCAATTATGAAAAATAGATACAATCAAAATAGGGAATAACAAATAAATAAGCGTAATGATTGTGATTTTCATCTTTGATAAATTTTATTAAAAAATGATTTTTTTTATTTTCGTTTGTAAGTAAAATAGGCATAATTGAGCATCGAAGCTTCGTCGTAAAAACGAGGCGATTGTTCCAAAACTTCCCATTCCTGTTCGTCAATTTCGGGGAAAAACGTATCGCCATCAAAATCTTTGTAAACCCACGTTACATAAAGTTTATCGGCAAATGGAAGAAACTGCTCATAAACACTTCCTCCTCCAATAACAAAATTTTCCTGAGCATCATCGACCAATTGTCGTATAACATCTATCGAAGAAACAACCTCACATCCGTCCAATTGAGTATTCTGTTGCGAAGAAAGAACAATATTGCGACGATTAGGCAAAGGACGTCTTGGCAAAGAAAGATAGGTTTTTCTTCCCATAATTACCGTTGCTCCCGAAGTGATTTGTTTGAAGCGTTTCAAATCTTCAGAAATATGCCAAAGCAAATCCTGATCTTTTCCAATCACATAATTCTGCGATAATGCAACAATTATTGAAAACATACGTCCCTTTTTTTCTTAGTCTCTGCGACCTAAAAATATCATCACATAATAGAGCAACGTTGCCAAAGAACTCAAGGCCGCAACAACATATGTGTAAGCCGCTGAACGCAACGCACTTTCTGCATTACGATGCATCTCTCCTTTTACCATTCCTGTGTCTTCCAACCACGCCAAAGCACGTCGGCTTGCGTCAATTTCCACAGGAAGAGTAACAAAACTGAACAACGTAGTAGTAGCAAACAAAATAATTCCTGCCAAAAGAAGTTGAGGAAAGGTTTCTATCATCAGCATTCCACCAAGCAGAACCCACATTACCCATTTGGAAGCAAAAGAGACTACAGGAACCAAAGCCGAACGCAACTTAAGTGGAGCGTATGCTCTATCGTGCTGAACGGCATGACCACATTCGTGAGCAGCAACAGCGGCAGCCATAATACTTGTACTGTTGTAAACTCCCTCGCTCAAATTCACTGTTTTGTTCGTAGGATTGTAATGGTCGGTGAGCATTCCTTGAGTTGACACAACTTTTACATCGGTTATACCATTTTCTGCCAACATTTTCCGAGCGATGTCTGCACCCGTCATTCCATTAGGAAGAGCAATTTTTGAAAATTTCTTAAACTTGCTTTTCAAATTAGCTTCTACAACAAAACTCAGAATAGCTATTCCTATAAAAATAACCCAATAAGACATTTTTCCCTCCTTTTCTATTTTTTACTTCTGAAGAAGAATTGTTTGTTCTCTATCTGGACCAACTGAAACAATAGTGATAGGCACTTCCAATTCGTTTTCCAAAAATGCAAGGTAGGCATTGAATTCCTCAGGGAATTCATCAGCCGATTGCACTTTTGTCATATCCATCTTCCAACCATCAAGTTCAGCATAAATAGGTTCTATTTTGTCAGTAGCTTCGAAAGGAAACTCTGTTACCTCTTTTCCATCAATGCGGTAAGCAACACAAGCTTTGATAGTTTCGAATGTATCGAGCACATCGCTTTTCATCATTATCAACTGCGTAACGCCATTTACCATAATAGCATATTTGAGCGCTACCAAATCGATCCAACCACAACGACGACGACGACCTGTTACCGAACCGAACTCATGTCCTAAATCGCATATTTTTTCGCCCGTAGCATCGAACAATTCTGTAGGGAATGGGCCACTTCCAACTCGAGTACAATAAGCCTTGAAAATTCCAAAAACTTCTCCAATTCTATTAGGAGCAACGCCCAAACCTGTGCAAGTACCAGCACAAACAGTATTGGAAGAGGTCACAAATGGATACGAACCAAAATCAATGTCAAGCATTGTTCCTTGAGCACCTTCGGCAAGTACCGATTTTTCATTTTTCAGAAGTCCGTTGATCAAATGTTCACTATCAATCATTCGGAAGTTTTTCAGAAACTCAACACCTTCTTTCCATTCTGCTTCTGCCTCTTGCAAGTTGTATTCAAAATTCATCGAATCCAAAATTTGACAATGACGAGCAACTGCTTTTTGGTATTTTTCTTCAAAATTTTCCAAAATATCGCCCACACGCAAACCATTTCGGCTTATCTTGTCAGTATATGTAGGGCCAATACCCTTTCCTGTTGTACCTACTTTGGAATCGCCTTTGGCAGCCTCGTAGGCAGCGTCAAGCAAGCGATGCGTTGGCAAAATAAGGTGTGCTTTTTTGGAAATATAAAGTCGCTTGGTGATGTCGTGTCCCGATTTTGCCAAAGCTTCGGCTTCGGCACGGAAAAGCGCAGGATCAAGCACTACTCCATTTCCAATGATATTAATTTTATCACCTTGAAAAATTCCCGAAGGGATGGAACGCAATACGTATTTTTCTCCATTGAATTCCAAAGTATGACCAGCATTTGGACCTCCTTGGAAACGAGCGACAACATCGTAACGAGGCGTAAGTACATCAACAATTTTTCCCTTACCTTCGTCGCCCCATTGCAAACCTAAAAGAACATCTACTTTTTGTGTCATTTCTTATCTATCAAAAAAATTATTTTATATGTTTTTATCCTTTTTTCTTCTTTTTGCGCGAACAAGCCGTACACAAACCATAAATTGTAAGTGTATGTTTTTGAGCCTTAAATCCTTTGAACGTCTTGCTTCGTATGGTATTCTGAAGTCTCACGTCGATAAACTTACGCATTGCACCACATTCAGAGCAAACAATAAAATGATGATATTCTGTTTCCGAAGCCACTTCGTAGTACTGCGACACGGCATTGTCCAACCGATACTTCACAATCAATTTGCAATCCTGCAAAATCAATAACGTGTTGTACACCGTAGCAAAACACACCCGATCTTTACTATTGGCATTTATTTGCTGATACAACTCTTCGGCCGTAAAACACGATTTTTGTTCATATACAGCCTTCAGTACATTGTATCGTGCAATGGTTTTGCTCTTTTTTGTTTCTGTCAAATAGGCCGTCAGTTTCTCTTTTGCAGTTTCAAACGAATTCACCATGATTCACGCACAAAAAACCGAGCAAAGTTAAATTTTTTGCTCGAAACCGCCAAATGTAAGTTTTTTGAGAATAGAAAAGATAATTTCACAACTCTTAAACACAAAAAAGACTTCTTTTTCTGTTTGTTCAATAATATGACGCAAATCCATTGTAAAAATAATAAAAAACCTCGCTTCTAGAAAAACGAGGTTTTTGAGGGGTTAGATACTATAAATTATTCTGGCAACATTGTTACTTCTATCACATTGCCTTGTTGCACAAGGTTTTTAAGTGCAGTTTGAATAGTTGTACCATTGATTCCTTTCACTGCTTTTTTGTATTCATCCACAAGATTAAAACCATTAAAGTAGTTGTTATACAAAGCCGATAGCCACCATTCGTTTTCTTCCAAGTTTTCGGCGAAGTTCTTTAGCATAATTTCTTTCACCTTTTGCAAATCCTCACTACGAGGGCCATTTTCTACTATTTCCGAAATTTCTTGATAAACAATAGCCAAAATCGGCTCTTGCTTTTCAGGATCCGTATCAAACTGAATGGAAAGAGTTGCTTTGTTCGTTGGCTCTTTTGTAAGTGTAGCAGAAACACCAACTCCATAACTTCCGCCCTCTCTTTCACGAATACTTTCCAAATATCTAATATCCAAAATACTTGCCACAGCTTTCAAATTCAACAAATTGGCAAGAGAAAAATCCATTGAACCGTTGTACTCCACAAAGTTGGAAGCCGTTTTGGTTTCCATCTGGCAAGAAAAATGATTTTCTACCTTTCCATTTGGGAAGCGAATATTATGATCAACAAAATTTTCACGTGTTTTTTTAGTTTTCAACCCGCCCAACCAATAGAGAATTTTTTCCTTAATATTTTTGTCGTTAGGATCGATGTTTCCGACAAACATAAAAGTAAAATCGGCAGCATTAGCAAAACGTTGTTGATAAATTTCTAACGACTTCTTCATATTGAGTTTCTTCACAAATTCTTCATCTAAAATTATCATTCTCGGATGATGTGCTCCTCGAGTTAGAGCAATGCTATCTCCGAAGTGGGTTTTAGGATTTTTACTCCGATTGATAATTGCAGTTCTGTAACTATCGGTCATCGCGCCGAAGGCGTCATCGTCTTTACGTGGCGCAGTGAAGTGCAGATAAACAAGCTGCAACATCGTTTCAAAATCTTTTATCGACGAACTTCCTTGTAATTCTTCACTAAGACTATTAATCGAAGGAGAAACACCAACCATTTTTCCTGCTAACATTTTTTCTAATTCGCTCGCAGAGAAATCGCCTAAGCCACAAAAATCCACCAAATCTTCGGCGACAAAAGCAGAAGGAAGATCTTCTATTTTTTCAACCTTTGATGTTCCTCCTTTGCTGTATGCCAACATCAAGATTTCATCTTTTTTGAACGTTGTGGGTTTAATTATCACCTTTATTCCGTTGCTCAAAGTCCACTCTGTAGCATCTAAAGTGGCATTTCGGGAAAGTTCTTTAATTGAACCCATTTTTGCTTTGCTCTCAACAAGAACACGATTTAAGTTTTCTTCTTGTGGAGCATCAATTATCAATCTGTTGACTTTCGCCAATGTAAGAAGTACCTCTTCTTGTGTTGGAAGAACAACATTTTCTTTCTCAGGTGCGGAGAAACTGATAATCAAATTATCTTCTCTTACACATTTATTTTTCACAAAAGTATTCACCATTTCCAACGAAAGTCGAGGCAATTCCCTTTTTATGGTTTCCAACTTCCATTCTACATCCAAAAGAGGATAATTATTCAAAAAATGATCAATACAACGATTTACATAAAGGATATTATCACGCTTCTCACGTTCGTTGTATTCGCGCTCTAATGCCGAGAAGATGTTGCTTTTTGCACGTTGCAATTCAGAATTGGTTATACCAAAACGCTTCAAACGTTCGGCTTCAATAAATAAATCTTCCAACGCCTTATGTTCTTTTCCTTCTTTGGCAATACAAGATAACTGAAAAACATCTTTTGATTTTACTAACTCTCCATAACCTCCTACAGCAAAAACAAATGCTGCATCTGGTTTTCTACTCAATTCTGCAAAACGATCAGACAGTACTAGCGAAACAATAGCATTAACAACATCTTGAACAAAACCAACTTGAGAAAGTTTGAGCGAGGGAGACAAAGGATTTTGCTTGTATTCCAAATCAATTCTAGTAAAAGTAGCTTCTTTGTCCGTCACAAAAGATACGATAGGCTCTTTGTTGTCGGGGATAGAATAAATAGGACGTTCTCCACGATTTTTAGCAGAAGGAACATCCTTCCACAACTCTTTTATGTTTTTTTCAATAACATCAACATCCACATCACCCACCACAACAACGGATTGTAAATCTGGTCGGTACCATTTTTTGTAATAACTGCGCAATGCACTATAGGGGAAATTATTAATGACTGCGGTATCGCCTATAATATCTCTTTTCGCATATTGCGAATTAGGATATTTCTGCGACGAAGAAGCTTTCCACATTCTTCTGTCGGCTTGGGCTCTTGTTCTCCATTCTTCACGAATCACTCCACGTTCAGCATCTATTTCCTCATCGAGTAGAGACAAAGCACACGACCAATCGTGCAACACCAACAATGCCGTATCAATAATTCCTTTTCTGTACGTTGGTACGTTGCTAAGACGATAAACGGTTTCGTCAAGCGATGTATATGCATTGATATTACTTCCGAACTCCACACCTATCGTTTCAAAATAATTGATAATATCTTTCCCTGCAAAATGCTCCGTACCATTGAATGCCATATGTTCTAAAAAATGAGCAAGACCATTTTGATGATCCTCCTCCAAAATAGCTCCAACAGCTTGAACAAGATGAAATTCACAGCGTTTCTTTGGTGTTTCGTTATGCCGAATATAATAAGTCAAACCATTTTCGAGTTGCCCGTAACGAACAGCCGAATCCATAGGTAAAGCCGGTAAATTTTGACCATTCGCACAAAAGACATTCACTAAAAGAAAACAACTAAGAATTATAAATCTAAAAAAACGTTTCATCTCTTTTTTTATCAATTATTATTGAATATTTCCAAATTAAACAACTGTCAACAAATCACCCCTCTTCGTCAAGGTTTCCCTCCCAAAGATACCGACGGGTCTCCTTTACAATTATATTCGAAAGAAAAATAAGGCACAGCAAATTAGGAATTGCCATCAAAGCATTAAAAATGTCGGCAAGGTTCCACACAAAATCCATACTGACAATAGCACCTAAATAAACAGTAACAAGAAAAACTGCTCTATAAATAGTATTCACTATCCTCAACTTCCGATCGAACTGCTCAGGAGAAAGGAGTACTCCTCCTCTACGATAACAAATCCATTTATTTGCCAAAAACTCTATTCCACGTTCGCCATAAAGCCCCCAACCCAATATCGTAGAAAAAGCGAACGTAACCGAACCAAAAAAGAGTAATGGAGCTCCAATGTAGGGAATTTTTGAAAATGCCATTTGGGTAAGTTTTCCACCATCGCTCATACTGATATCAGGAAAGGCCAAAATAGAGGAAACAATAGTTATGCCAGTGATCGCACAAATCACTACTGTATCCCAAAACGTTCCCGTAGAAGAAACGAGTGCCTGACGAACAGGATTCTTTGTTTGTGCCGAAGCAGCAATAATGGGAGCTGAGCCTAAACCCGACTCATTGGAAAAAAGTCCACGTGCAATGCCATAACGAGCCGTAATCATTATGGAAGCACCTACAAATCCGCCCCCAGCAGCTGAAGGATCAAAGGCCGATTTGACAATTAATGCTATAGCAGGAACAACATAGGAAGCATTTATAAAAAGTATCACCACACAACCAATAATATAAAAGCCAGCCATAAAAGGAACCAATATCTGACAACACTTGGCAATACTCTTTACCCCACCCATAATCACACAAGTAGCCAAAAATGTTACGACTCCTCCTACCACTATAGGAGAGATAGCATAAGCTTCGTAGCTAAGTGTAGCAATAGTATTCGACTGAACAGTAGAGCCAATACCAAAAGTGGCAACAGCTGTAAAAAAAGCAAAAGCCACAGCCATAATTTTCCAAAACCACCTGCTTACTCCCGTCGCCTTATTTGCTAATCCATGTTCTATGGCATACATTGGTCCTCCCAACATACGACCATTGGAATTTACACGATACTTTACAGCAAGCAATCCTTCGCCATATTTGGTGGCAATGCCCAAAACACCCGTAAGCCAGCACCAAAAAACAGCTCCGGGTCCCCCCAAAGCAATGGCGGTGCCAACTCCAATAATATTCCCTGTCCCGATAGTAGCTGCCAAGGCTGTAGCCAAAGCTCCAAATTGAGAAACCTCTCCCGTAGCTCCTTTATCTTTACTAAACGAAAGACGTATTGCCTTCAGCAAGTATCGTTGAGGGAAATGCAAACGAATAGTAAGCAACACATGCGTACCAAACAACAGTATGATCATGGGAAGGCCCCACATCATACTGCTAATTTTTTCCATCGCTTCGTTCAGTAATGTCATAAAATCAACGTAGCAACAGTAAGTATACTACTCTCTTTTTCTTAAAAATCTACTATAATACAGTTTTCCAAAGACCATGAAGATTGCAATACTCATACACAGCAATTGGTTTGTCGGAACAAGTGCAGAAAATTGCTTCTGGTTTGTCTTTTAAGTCAATCCGCATTCCTCCATTTTCAGTTTCGAGGTAAATAAAAGCAATGTGATGCTCGGGCAACATAGGATGAGCCACACTGCCGACCTCAACTTTAAGATTGCAATCATCTATCCGAGTTACAACTGGCAGATGTTTCTCAACACTTGCTTCCTCAGTATTAGCAACCAATTCAACCATTTTTTCTCCGCAGCAAACCACAGGAACCTTGGAGTCCACCACTTTAATAATCACATTTCCACAGTGATTACATTTGAAAAATTTCACTTTCATAATTTTATTTTTATAAAGTTAAACATTTTGCTACCTCATCTACAAAGATAGCAAATTTACAACAACAAAAACCTCTCCAAAAGGAGAGGCTTTTAATTTAATTTGTTGGTTTTCTTATAAATTATTTATTGCAGCATCAACCTGATTTATACGATTCTGCAACGCTTGCTTCATACGATTTACCGCAGCATCAAATTCCATCAACTCATCGCCATTAGGATAACTGTTTCTGCTATCGATTGGCCACATCTCATGATTTACAGCTTCTGATTCACGAATCTTATCAGCCGTTTCGTCGATGAATGAATTCATATTTGCTAATTTTGGTTTCAATTTTGCCCAACGCGCTTTAGCTACTGCTCTAAATTCAGGTGAATTAAACAAATAACCATACCACAAATAATTATTTATCAAAAGACCATTTAGGTTAGGATTAAATGTTCCCCAGTCGAAATCCCACACAGGACCAGCCTTGATTTTTCCACCAGCATCTTTATACATATAGCAACTCTTTGGATGTTGAGGCTCTAGATTTGTAGTAAGTTCGTGAATCAACCAATAATCAACATAAGTAGCTGTATCCATTTTTTCAAATGCTGTAGCAAAATCACCATTTCTCAATGAAGTTTCCACTCCTCCTACAAAGTTCTTAATGTAGGTATAATAAGGATGCGACCAAGATGTGATGATTTCTTCATCAGGATCTTTTATGGTTACTGGGAAATTCTTCACAGAAGAGAAGAAATAATTGATTTCTGCTTGATAGTTAGTATCAAATTCTAGCAAGAAACCACCTTCCTCTCCAGTGCCATTGCCATCTTCAAATTCTGTGGTATTTACACGATTTTTGTCAATCTTGATTTGTTCGCAAAGATAATAGTTTCCCTGATGTTCTCCATTCAAATAGAACTCAACAAATTCTCCTCGTGGAGCCCAATCCATACACAAACGTGCCATTTCAAACGACACTGCATTTCTCATCAAAG